>JAUTCN010000005.1 GCA_030673965.1 Fusobacterium sp. JB019
CAGCAAGAGTAGTACAAAAAGTTGGTCAAGAAGAGAACCCAGCAAACTTTTTATTAATGCATGCAATGGGACCAAATGTTGCAGGAGTAATAGGTTCAGCAGTTGCAGCAGGAGTATTATTAAATATATTTGGATAAAATATAATTATTTAAATTAAAGGAGATATAAATTATGATAGGTATTTGTGGAAATGAAAAAAGTTCTGATGTTTTAGTTACTGTGGATTTAGACTGTAAGGGAATTCAAGTTGAGATAGAATCTAAATTAAAAAAAATGTTTGGAAAATTAATGGATAAATCTGTAAGAGAGGTTTTAGAAGAAGAAAATATAAAGAATGCGAAGATAAAAGTTCAAGATTTTGGAGCTCTAGATTTTGTAATAAAAGCTAGAACTAGAACTGCTTTGCATAGAGCACAAGAATTAAAAGGAGATGATAAGTAATGGGTAAGATTACAAAACAACCAAAGAGATCAAGAAGAACTATGTTATTTTCTCCAGCAAACAATCCTAAAATGTTAACAATGGCTCATCTTTATGGTTCAGATTGTGTAATTTTTGATTTAGAAGATGCAATTAAATATTCAGAAAAAGATGCAGCTAGAGATTTATTCGCAGAGGCTCTAAAAACTATAGATTATGGAGAAACTGAAATATTTGCTAGGATAAACCCACTATATACAGAATTTGGAGAAAAAGATGTACGAGTTTTAGTTCCTGCAGGTCTTAGAAATATGAGACTTGCTATGACAGATACTCCAGAACAAATAAAAGAATTAGATATTTTGTTAACCGAAGTAGAAAAAGAACATGGAATAAAAGTAGGATCATGTAAAATTCAAGCTTCATTAGAAACCCCAACAGCAATAAAAAACGCTTATGAAATAGCAAAAGCTTCAGATAGAGTGGTTACAATGTCATTTGGAGCAGAAGACTTTACAAGAACATTAGGAGCAGAAAGAACTAAAGAAGGAAAAGAGATATTTGTAGCAAGAAGTATGGTAGTTATGGCAGCAGCTATGGCAGGAATAGATGCTATAGATACTGTTTGGGCACATCTTGCAGATATAGAAGGATTTAAAGAGGAAGTCAAGAGTTCTATAAATATGGGGTTTTCGGGTAAATCTTGTATACATCCATCTCAAATAAAAATAATTCATAATATTTTTACACCAACAGAAGAAGAAATAGCCAAATCTTTAGTAATTGTTAAAGCTGCGGAAGAAGCAGATATAGAAAATGGTGGCGTAATTCAAGTGAATGGGAAAATGATAGATATACCAGTTATTTCAAAAGCTCAGAAAGTTGTAAGACTTGCAAAAGCATCAGGAGTTATTAAATAAGGGAGATGAATAAAGTGGAAATTATAAAAAATAAAGTAAATAGAGAATTACCTAAATATATAGAAGGATATGGGGAAGTTAAACCTTACAAAGGACCTTTTTCAGTGCAACCTCAAGGAAAAAAATATGCTGTAAATAAAGGATTTTATAAGCCAGGAACTCAAAAATTAGTTAACAATTTAAAAGAAGCAATAGAAAACTGTAATCTTAAAGATGGAATGACAATTTCTTTTCATCATCATTTAAGAAATGGTGATTATGTTTTAAATATGGTTTTGGATGAAATAAATAAATTAGGAATAAAGAATATAAATTTAGTGGCATCATCTTTAACCAAGGCTCATGAACCAATAATAAAGCATATAAAATCAGGAGTTATCACAGGAATAAATACTTCTGGTTTAAGAGGAACAATAGCAAAAGAGATCTCAAAAAATAATATTTTAGGAAAACCTGTTATATTTAGGACTCATGGTGGAAGAGCAAGAGCAATTGAAGCTGGAGAAATTAAAATAGATATTGCTTTTGTCGCAGCTCCAACATGTGATAATTTAGGAAATATGAATGGTTATGAAGGAAAATCAGCATTTGGATCTATGGGTTATCCAATGGTAGATGTGAAATTTGCAGATAAAGTTGTAGCAATAACAGATAATTTGGTACCTTTTCCGTTAAAAAATATATCAATATCAATGACGGATATTGATTATATAGTTGAAGTTGAAGAGATTGGAAATCCAGAACAAATAGCTACAGGAGCAACTAGAATAACAAAAAATCCACAAGAATTGTTAATAGCAGAAAAAGCATCAGAAGTTTTAATAGCATCAGGAGTTATAAAAAATGGATTTTCTTTTCAGGCTGGATCGGGAGGTTCATCTCTTGCAGTATGTAGATTTTTAAAAGAGTATATGAAAAAGAATGAGATAAAAGGATCTTTTGCTTCAGGAGGAGCAACAGGATATTTAGTTGAATTTTTAGAGGAAGGCTATTTTGAAGCATTATTTGATACTCAAAGTTTTGATACATCAGTGATAGAATCTTTAGGAAAAAATTCTAATCATATAGAAATGTCAGCTTCAATGTATGCTAATCCTCATAATAAAGCTTGTATAGCTCATCAATTAGATATTATGATATTGTCAGCAACAGAGATAGATATAGACTTTAATATTAACTCATTAACAGGTTCAACAGGAATGATAATGGGTGCTCAAGGTGGTGCTCCAGATACAGCAGCAGGATCAAAATTAACAGTTGTAGTTGCTCCTTCCATGAGAAAAAGAATACCAATAGTGACAGACAAAGTAACTACAGTAGTTACTCCAGGAGAGACAGTAGATGTTTTAGTAACAGAAAGAGGAATTTGTGTAAATCCAAGAAGAAAAGATATTCAAGAAATTTTAAATAGTTCTGGAATAAAAACAAAAAAAATAAAAGAGTTGAAAGAAGAAATAGAACAATTAACAGGAAAACCTGAAAGTACACAATATTTAGATGAAATAGTTGGTATTGTAGAATATAGAGATGGAACAGTTATAGATATAATAAAACAAGTAAAGGAATAAAATGAATAAAAACCTCCATTATAAATTTTGGAGGTTTTTTTATTTTAATATTTAAGACTTAAAAGCAAATTATCTTTTATTATTTCACAAGAGTTATTAAATTTTATTAATTCTTCTTCATTTAGAGGTAGTTCAATAATATTCACAACTCCATCTTTTCCAATAATAGTCGGAACACTAGCATAAACATTTTTTTGTCCATATTCACCATTTAGTAAAGTAGAAACCATACAAACTTTTCTTTCATTGGCAAAGATAGTTTTAGCAATTTCTACACAAGAAGTGCCTATACCAAATTCAGTAGAACCTTTTCCTTTTAGAACTATCCATCCTCCAAGTTTAGCTTCGCTAGCGATTTCTTCTAAATTAAGATGTCCATAAATTTTAGGGTGTTCTTTCATTAAATCATATAAATTTTTTCCAAAAATAGAGGCACAAGACCAAGGAACCATTTGACTTTCTCCATGCTCCCCCATGACATAGGCATATATAGATTTTTGATCAATATTTAATTTTCTAGCTAGAACTTTTCTTAATCTAGCAGAATCAAGAGTAGTGCTTGTTGAAATTATTTTTTGAGAAGGATAATTTAATTTTTTCTGTAAATAATGAGTTATAACATCTGCAGGGTTTGAAATATTAATGATAATTCCATTAAATTTAGAATCGTGAATTCCTTTAATAATGGGTTTAATACATTCGATAGTATCTTTTAAGGTATCCATTCTAGTCTGATTCATATTTGGCAAAGGGCCAGCGGATATAACAATTATTTCAGCGTCATCTATATCGGAATAATTTCCTGATTTTATGTTTATATGATGAGGTAAATAAACTATAGCATCTTCAGTATCTTCAGCTTGAGCAATAGCTTTATTTTTGTTAATATCAATATAAATTAATTCTTCACATGCTCCTTGTGTTGCAAAAGAGAATCCTACATGAGAACCTACATGACCAGCTCCAATAATTACTACTTTTCTTAATTTTATATTCATAAATGCTCCTTTTATTATAAGTTTAGTTAAAATTTAGTTCTCTTATGATACCATTTTTTAATATAATTTAAAAGCTAACAATAAAAAAAATTTATTGTTCTATTGAGAGGATTTTAATTAAGAAATTTTGGAGTTTAATAGATGGTGAAAAATTCAAAATATGTTCGGTAGAATATTCATTAAGGAAATAAATACTTGATTTTTATTCCTTTAAGGAATATACTAATTACCGAAACACACATACGTTAATATAAGTTTAAGGGTTGCCTTAAACTTATGAGGAAGGTGAGATGATGAAAAAAAAATTTAAGAAGATAGGAATAATTATCTTAATGATTTTAATTTTAGGATGTGGGAAAGAAGTAAAAAGTAATGAAAATTCAAGAGAAAAAATAAGTATAGTTGTTACTACAACTATGTTAGGAGACTTAGCTAAAGAAATAGGAGGAAATAAAATTAATTTAAAAGTACTTATGAATCCAGGGGTAAGTCCACATTCTTACCAACCTAAATTAAGTGATACCAAAAATATAATGGAAGGAGATTTGTTAATTATTAATGGACTTTATTTAGAAGGTAAAATGGAACAATGTCTTAAAAATTTAGATAGGAATAAGATTCTAGTAGTTGGAGATAAAATAGATAAGAAAGATCTAATATTAATGGAAAGCGGTGAATATGATCCTCATATATTTTTAAGTATAAAGTTATGGAAAAATGCAGCTAATATTTTAGAAAAAAGATTTATTCAGATAGATAAAACAAATAAAAAATATTATGAGCAATCAAAAGATAAATATATAGAGAAGTTAAATGAGTTAGATAAATATGCTAAAGAACAATTAGATAAGGTAGAGAATTCAAAAAAAATATTAGTTACTTCTCATAGAGCTTTTAACTATTTTGCAAAAGATTATTGTTTTAAAACAAATTATGTAAAAGGAATTTCTTCTGAAAGTGAAGTAGGGGTAAGTAAAATTAATAAATTGATATTATATTTAAAAGAAAATAAAATAAGAACTATATTTTTGGAAAACTCTACTTCTCAAAACATATTAGATATAATTATTGAAGGAAGTAAAAAAAATAATTGGAATGTAGAAATAGGTGGAAAATTATATGTTGGTTCTTTAGGAGATAAAGAAAGTGGAGCAGATACATATATAAAATATTATAAAAAAAATATAGATACTATTGTTAAAGGATTAATTTAAGGAGGCTTAATGAAATCAGCTATTAGTATAAAAAATTTAACAATTTCATATGATGAAAAAAAAATATTATCCAATATTAATATAAATATTCCAAAAGGAAAATTAATAGGAATTATCGGCCCAAATGGAGGTGGAAAATCAACTTTTATAAAAGGTATACTTGATATAGTAAAAAATAGTTCAGGTGATATAAAATTTCAAGGAGAATATTATAAAGAATATTTAAAAAAGATAGCTTATATTCCTCAAAGGGATACAGTAGATTGGGATTTTCCTACTACAGTTTTAGATGTGGTAATAATGGGATCTTATGGAAGGCTAGGTTTATTTAAAAGACCTAAAAAGAAAGAAAAAGAAATGGCTATTTTAATGTTAAAAAAAGTTGGTATGGAAAAATATTTAAATAGACAGATTTCTCAATTATCAGGGGGAGAGAAACAAAGAGTTTTTATAGCGAGAGCTCTTATGCAAAAAGCTGAAATTTATTTTATGGATGAACCTTTTCAGGGGGTTGATATAAAAACAGAAAAAGCTATTATAAAAATTTTAAAGACTTTAAAAGAAAAAAACAAAACTGTTTTAGTGGTTCATCATAATTTAGAAACAGTTAAAGAATATTTTGATTATTTAGTTATGATTAATAGAAAGATAATAGCTAAAGGAGAAATAGCAGATGTTTTTAATAAAGAAAATATAAAGAAGACTTTTTATAGAGATTATTAATAGGAGAAAAAATGGGAAAATTAATTTTGAATAATTATGTATTAATTGTAATTATGATAGGAACTACTTTAATAGGAATTATTTCAGGAATTCTTGGAAGCATAATAACTTTAAGAAAAGAAGCTTTAATAGGAAACGCTTTAGCTCATGCTAGTTTTCCAGGAGTAATGCTTTCTTTTATGATTATAAAAACTAAAAATATAGAATTATTATTGATTGGAGCAGGTTTTTTTTCAATTATTTCCTTAGTAATAATAAAAATTATAAAAAAATATTCAAAAATAAAGTATGATTCAGCTTTAGCTCTAGTCTTATCTGGTTTTTTTGGTTTAGGTCAAGTTTTATTATCTATAATTCAAAATACAGGAAATTCAAATCAAGCAGGTTTGGAAAAATTTATTTTTGGAGAAGTAGCAACTATTTTGTCTTCAGATATACAAATTATTTCAATTATTTCAATTACTATTATATTAATAGTAGTTTTATTTAGAAAAGAAATTAAATTATTTATATTTGATAAAGAATTTTATAAAAGTTTAGGTTTTTCATGTGAATTTTTAGATAACTTAATAATACTTTTAACAGTAATAGTGATAATGATGGGGATTAGATTTGTAGGTGTGATATTAATGACATCAATATTAATAGCTCCAGGAATAGCTGCCAGGCAATGGAGCAATTCTTTTTATAAAAATTTAGTTTTATCTGGTTTATTTGGAGGGTTAGCAGGATTTGTTGGAACTTTTATAAGTTTTAAAAATTCAGATTTATCTATAGGACCAATAATTGTTGTTGTAGTAAGTTTGATTGCAATAATTTCTATATTTTTAAAGAAGGTGAAATAAAATGAATTTTGAAATTTTAATGATATTAATAATAACTTCTTTTTCTTGTTCTTTAATAGGTGTATTTATTTCTTTAAGAAAAATGGCGATGCTTATGGATGCGATAAGTCATACAGCTTTAATAGGAGTTGTTTTAGCTTATTTAATTATTAGAGATATAAATTCTCCTTTTCTTATTATAGGAGCTTCAGCTGTTTGTGTATTGACAGTTTATTTAATTGAAGTTTTATCTGATAAAAAGATAGAAAAAGGAGCTGCAACGGGATTAATTTTTCCTCTTCTATTTAGTTTAGGGGTACTTATAATAGATAGAAAATTAAAAAATTCTCAGATAAGTATTAATTCAGCTTTATTTGGGAAACTAGAGTTTATTATTTTTAAAAGATTAACTATAAATAATATAGATTTAGGACCTTTGGCGTTATATATAATGTTAGTTATTGCAGTTGTTATAGCAGTATTTATAATAATTTTTTATAAAGAATTAAAAGTAATTTCTTTTGATATTATTTTTGCTAAAACTTCAGGTGTTTCAGTTTTATTAGTTCATTATTTATTTATAAGTTTAATTTCATTAACTGCAGTGTCTGCATTTAACATTGTTGGGGTTATTTTAGTTATTAGTTTAATAATTGGACCAAGTATAACAAGTTTATTATTTACAAAAAATTTAAAAAAGACGATTATCTTTTCAATTTTTATAGGATTAATTAACAGTTTAGTAGGCTATGGAATAGCTTTTAAGTATGATATAATAATATCAGGCGCAGTGGCTAGTGTGAATATGATAGTGTTTTTATTAGCTTTATTGTTTATAGGGGGAATTAATGAATATAACAGAAGAAAATTATCTTAGGATAATATATGAATTATCTAATGAAAATAAAAAAGAATATGTTAAAATTAGTGATATAGCTTCTAAAATGAAATATACTGTTCAAAGTGTTTTAGAAATGGTGAAAAAATTGGCTGATAATTTTTTTGTGGAGTATGTTCCTTATAAAGGAGTAAAATTAACAGAGAATGGAAAAGAAAAATCAATAAGATTAGTTAGAGTACATCATATTTGGGAGGTCTTTTTATCTGAATATTTAAAATTAGATTGGTCACAGGTTCATATGGAGGCTGAAAAACTTCAACATGTTAGTAGTGATATAGTTACAGATAAATTATATAATTTTTTAGGGAAACCTAAATTTTGTTGCCATGGAAGTCCAATACCAAATGAAAAAGGTGAAGTAGAAAATTTTTCAAATAATTCTATTTTAAAATTAAAAGAGGGAGATAAATTTAAATTAAAAAGAGTCTTAGACAATATAAAATTGTTAAATTATTTAAAAGATAATGGAATTAAGCTATATGATAAATTTGAGATAGTTAAGGTAGATAATTTTAATGAAATAATAATACTTAAAGATAAAATAGGAAAAGAAATATACATGAATTTTTCAAATGCAAAAATGTTGTTTTATTAACAAAAAAAAGAGCTTAGTCATCTAAGCTCTTTTTTAATATTTATTTAAGTGTCATTCCATTTTTAACTTCTGAAATTTTATCAGGTGTTAAATATTTTAAAATTTCAAATCCAAGTTCTTGTGAATAACCAGAACCACTAGCAGTTAATAAATTTTTATCTAAGACGATAGGTTTATTAATTATATTACAAAATTCTCTAACAAGGTCATAGCAACCAAAGTGCAGAGTAATATTTCTGTTATCAATCATTCTTCTTCTAGCTAAAGATGAAGGAGCTCCACAAATAGCAGCAACTAGTTTATTATTATCCAAATAATATTTAGTTAATTTCATAGCATCATCTGATTTATAAAGATTTTCATATCCAGAATATCCTCCAGGTAAAAAGATTCCATCTGCATCTTTGTAATCTTTAAATAATTCGTCTGCTTTTACCATAACTCCTTGTGCTGAATTAACATCAAGAGTCTTATTGATAGATAATGTAACTACTTTTATTCCAGCTCTTCTCATAATATCAATAGGAGCCATAGCTTCTAAAATTTCAAATCCTTCAGCTAACAAAACATACACTTTTTTCATTTGAATACCTCCATTCATTTGAATATAAATATTTAATTTTGATTTTCTTGATCTATTTTCATTTGGATATAATCATCATAATCCATTAATTTATCAATGATAGTTCCGTCTGGTAAAATTTCAATAATTCTATTAGCTACAGTTTGTATAAATTCATGGTCATGAGCTGAGAAAAGTACAGTTCCGTTAAATTTAGTAAGAGCTTTATTAAGAGATGTAATAGATTCAAGATCTAAATGGTCTGTAGGATTATCAAATAATAAAGCATTAGCTCCAGACATCATCATTTTTGATAACATACATCTAACTTTTTCTCCTCCCGATAAAACAGCTGCTTTCTTTTGAGTTTCCTCTCCAGTAAATAACATTCTTCCTAAAAATCCTCTAACAAATGAATCATGTTGATCAGGAGAATAAGGTCTTAACCAATCAACTAAGTTTTCATTAGCTCCTTCAAAAAATTCAGAATTATCTTTTGGCATATAAGCTGGAGTGACAGTAACTCCCCAAGTAATAGTACCTGAATCAGGTTCAATATCTCCTGCTAAAACAGAAAGAAGAGTTGTTTTTAGAATATCATTATCACAAATAAAAATAACTTTATCTTTAGTGTTTATTGTAAATGATAAGTTTTCAAATATTTTAACCCCATTTATAGATTTAGAAATATTTTCAACTTTTAGCATATTATTTCCAGCTTCTCTGTTAGATTTAAATTCAATAAATGGATATTTTCTATTTGAAACTTGCATATCTTCAAGTTGTAGTTTTTCAAGTTGTTTTTTTCTTGAAGTTGCTTGTTTTGATTTGGCAGCATTGGCACTGAATCTAGCTATAAATTCTTGTAATTCTTGTCTTTTTTGTTCTAATTTTTTGTTTTTATTAGAAATAAGACCAAGCATTAGTTGACTTGATTCATACCAGAAATCATAGTTTCCTACGAACATTTTAATTTTACCATAATCAATATCAGCTATATGAGTACAAACTTTATTTAAAAAATGTCTGTCATGTGATACGACAATTACAGTAGTATCATTTAAATTCATAAGAAAATTTTCTAACCATGCAACAGCTTTGATATCAAGTCCATTTGTAGGCTCATCAAGTAATAGAACATCAGGATTTCCAAATAGAGCTTGAGCAAGTAATATTTTTACTTTCATTCCTTCGTCTAATTCTTTCATTAGTAAATCATGGTATTTAGCTTTGATACCAAGACCAGTAAGTAGCATGGCAGCTTCAGGTTCAGCATCCCATCCATTTAATTCTGCAAATTCTCCTTCAAGATCGGCAGCTCTCATACCGTCTTCATCTGTGAATTCTTCCTTTGCATAAATAGCATTTTTTTCTTCTATTATATTCCAAAGTTTTTTATGTCCCATAAGAACGACATCTAAAACTTTAGCTTCTTCAAAAGCGAAGTGATTTTGAGAAAGAACAGCCATTCTTTTATTTTTATCTAAAATAACGTCTCCCTCAGTTGGTGATATTTCACCAGATAATATTTTAACAAAAGTAGATTTACCAGCACCATTAGCACCAATAAGTCCGTAACAATTTCCAGGTGTAAATTTGATGTTTACATCTTCAAAAAGTTTTTTATCTGGAAATCTCATAGTAAGATTGCTTGTTGAAATCATTAATTAATATTCCTCCTAATAGTTTTATTATATTCAGGGTATTATATCACAAATTTTAGTAAATTAAAACTTTGAAAGCTAATAATAAATAATATATTAAAAAAATCTTGATGTTGTATAAATATAATGTTATTATATACCTTGTTAAAAAATAAATTAGATTTGAGATAAGGAAAAAAATGAAAAATATATTGACGCCATTAAAAATAAAAAATATAGAAGTGAAAAATAGAATTATTCTTCCCCCTTTAGTTAGATTTTCAATGATTGGAACTGATGGAAAAGTTACAGAAAAACTTTTAAATTGGTATGAGGATATTGCTAGAGATAAAGTAGGCATGATTATTGTTGAAGCTACTTGTGTGGCAGAAGATGGTAAATTAAGGGATAATCAACTTGGAATATGGAATGATAGTTTTATTGAAGGGTTGAAAAAAGTATCGGCTATTGGTAAAAAATATAAAGTTCCAATGTTAATACAAATTCACCATGCTGGCTTTAAGAAAGATTTTTCTTTAGTTCCAGAAATAATTTTAGATGAAATTTTAGAAAAATTTATAGTTGCTTTTAGAAGAGCAAAGGAAGCAGGGTTTGATGGAATAGAAATTCATGGAGCTCATACTTATTTGTTAAGTCAATTAAATTCAAGAATATATAATACAAGAATTGATAAATATGGTGGAAGTTTTGAAAAAAGAATGTATTTTAATAAGAACTTAATAGAAAGAACTAGAGAATTATTTGATGAAGATTTTATTTTAGGATATAGAATGGGAGGGAATGAACCTTCTCTTGAAGATGGCATACAAATAGCAAAATATCTTGAAAATTTAGGAATAGATTTAATTCATGTTTCTACAGGGATTCCTGAAGAAAGATTTAGGCAAAAAGCAAAGATAGATAATTTCCCAGAAGAGTTTCCATTAGATTGGGTTATTTATATGGGTGTTCAGATAAGAAAAAATATAAATATTCCTGTTATAGGGGTAAGAAATATAAAAAAAGAAGAACAAGTTAGTTATTTAATAGAAAATGATTTGCTTGATTTGGTTGCTGTTGGAAGGGCTATGATTTTTACCAAAAGATGGATGCATAAAGCAATGATTTCTTATAAAAAAAGAAATGAATTAAAATAAAAGAGGTGTAAGTATGATACCTAGAAGTATTGATATATTTTGTGAAATTATTGACAATTATGGAGATATAGGAGTTGTATATAGATTATCTAAAGAATTAAAAAGAGTTTATCCTCAAGTTAGGATAAGAATAATTTTAAACAAATTAGAGGAGTTGTTAAAAGTTAATCCAAAAACAAAAGACAAGGATTATCAAGAGGTAGGTAACCTTATATATATTAAAGAAAATTTTTTAAAAAAAAATTTAAAAAAGTATGGAGTTTCTGATATAATAATAGAGGCTTTTGGTTGTAATATCTTAAAAGATTATATAGATATAGCTAAAGAAAAGTCAAAACTTTGGATAAATCTTGAATATCTTTCAGGCGAAAAATGGATTGAAGGTTTTCATTTGCAAGAATCATTAATAGATTCTAAGAATTTAAAAAAGATTTTTTATATGCCAGGCTTTACTAATAAAAGTGGTGGAATTATATTAGATGAAACTTTTATAAAAAGAAAAGAATATGGTGAAATACATAAAGATAAAATATTAGAAAAATATTTGCCAAAAATATTTTTTGATAAAAAGCTAGTGGGGACTATTTTTTCTTATGAAAAAAATTTTAAAAATTTATTAATAGAGTTAAATAGGATGGAAAAAGATACAGTTTTATTACTTATGGGTGAAAAAACACAAAAAAGTATTCTTAAAGTTTTAGATGAAAATCTTTTAGAAAATTTTGGAAATTTTATGAAATATGGTAAAATAATTCTAAAGAATATGGAATTTTTATCTCAAGAGGAATATGAAGAGATTATTTCTGCCTCAGATTTTAATTTTACAAGAGGAGAAGATTCTATAGTTAGAGCTTTGATATTAGGGAAACCTTTTTTATGGCACATATATTTACAAGAAGATCAAGTCCACATGGATAAATTAAATGCTTTTATAGCAAGATTAGAAGAAAGTATTTTACTATCTCATGAAGAAAAAAATATTTTTGAAAAATATAAAAAACTCTTAAGAGACTATAATGATAGAAATGAGAATTCTTTAAAGTTAGGAAATGAAAACTATTCAGCTTTATTCCATAATTTTTCTACTATAGAAAAAATTTGTAAAAAGTATAGTACTTTTTTAACTAAAGAATGTAATTTAGTAGAAAAATTAAAAACATATATAAAAGGATTTTAAAGGGGGACAATTAATGAAAGTAGCACAAGAATTAAGACAAGGGTCTACAATAAGAATAGGTAAAGATCCATTCATCGTATTAAAAGCTGAGTATAATAAATCAGGAAGAAATGCAGCGGTTATGAAATTAAAAATGAAAAACTTATTAGCTGGAAATATAGTGGATACAGCTATAAAAGCTGATGAAAAAATGGATGATATAAGACTAGAAAGAGTTAATGCTGTATATTCTTATTCTGATGGAACTAACTATATTTTCTCTAATCCAGAAACTTGGGATCAAATTGAATTATCTGCAGAAGATTTAGGAGATGCAATTAATTATTTAGAAGAAGAAATGGAAGTTCAAATTCAATATTATGAAGAAACTCCAGTAAGTGTAGAGTTACCTACATTTGTTGAAAGACAAATAGAATATACTGAACCAGGATTAAGAGGAGATACTACAGGAAAAGCTCTTAAACCAGCAAAATTAGCAACAGGATTTGAAATTCAAGTACCTTTATTTGTTGAACAAGGGGAATGGATAAAAATAGACACAAGAAATCATTCTTATGTTGAAAGAATAAAAAAATAATAAAAAAAAAGTGGCTTAAGCCACTTTTTTTTTATTATTTTTTACTTGTTTATTGTTTTTTTAATCGAATTAAGGTACAATAAAACTAAGGGAAAAAGATAGTTAGGAGGAAAAAATGAAACAAAAATTTGTTTTTTTTATGACCGTATATATATTATTATTTTCTTTTATACAAGGAAAATCTGTAAAAGAAGGACAAGTTGAAATAGAGGTAGAACTAGAAATTATAAAAGATTTAAGTGTCGAAGTTACCCCTATGCACTTTGGGGATTGTATGCCTGGAGCAACTAATATAGAAGCAACAAGTAATATCGAAATTGAAGGGGAAGCAGGAAGATGGGTGTTAGTTAAATTTTTTGATAGAAATAATATTTCTAATGAAGGATATATAGAATTAATAAATCAAGCTGATAATTCTAAAAAACAAAGAGTTAATTTAAGATTGCAAAGTTCAAATGATGGATATTTATATATAAATAATGGAGAAGTAAGAGATAATATAATAGGAAGTATTGATAGAGTAGTTGATAATCCAGGATATTATGAAGGTTTTGCTGTGGTAAAAGTAAGGTATAATTAATAATTACATAAAAATGGAGGATATATGAAGAAAATAATATTAGGTTTAATGATGTGTTTATTTAGTTTTTCCTTTGGTGAGGATGCAATAAAAGTAAATATACCTTTAAAAACTACTGATATGTATCTTTATAAGAATTTAGAAATAGGTAAATACGAGGGAGTATATACTTATTTTTTAGATGGAATTTCAGATAAAGTTATTTATAAAGTAGACGATAGTTTTTATAATAATCACAGTAGAGTTAGTAAAGAAAGTTCAGTTATTGTTAGAACTTTTGAAGATAAAAATGATAATGAACATTATTATATTGAAACTCCAATTAGGTATACAGTTGCAGTTTTAACGAGAAAGGATTCCTTTGTAAAAACAATGGATGATTTAAATAATTTAAATGTTGGATATATAAAAGGGAGTCAAGGTTTAAAAGAAATTAAAACTAGATTTAAAAATATAAATTTCATAGAAAATTCAGTTAAAAATAGAGAAAAGGGATTAGAAGCTCTTGATAAAGGAGAGATAGAAGCTTTAATAATTAAAGATTGGCTTAATTATTATGATGATAATAAAATTACAAGAATTATTGATAAGATTAACTATAAAGAATGTATAGCTATTGATAAAGATAAAGAAAATGTTTATAACAAAATAAAATTAAAAATTGATAATTTAAAAAATGAAGAAATAGAAAAAATAATTAGTACTGAAAGAACAAAATATTATAAGTATATTTTAAAAGATACACCAAATTATTCAATAGTAAAAAATAAATTTAATGAAATAAAAGTAAAATTACCAGAAGATAAATATATGATACCTTTCTATTATTCTTATAAAAAGAGTTATAAAGGAATAACTATAAAAGTTATTAAAGAGATAGAAAGAGTACTTGAGATACCCCTTGTTTTTAGTGAGAATAATGGAGATATAAAGCCTATTCTTGTTAGAAATAGCAAAAATTTAAAAAGTTATATATTTACTAAACCTTATTATGAAAGTAAAATTACTATAGCCAATAGAAGTAGAGATGGTTTTATAGAAAATATAGCTGATTTAGATAACAAAAAAATAATAGTTAGAAAAGATACGAATATTAGAGAATATATAGAAAGTAGAGTTAAAAATCCTGAAATAATAGAAGTTGCTACATATCAAGAAGGATTAGAAAGACTTCTTGATAAAAAAGGAGAGTGTTTAGTAGGTTACTTTGGTTCTATAAATGGGATTATTTCTAATAATTTTATAGAAGATAAAGTTAAAATAGCTGGAATTTTAAATGACACTTTAAATGTAAGTGTAGCTATCGACAAAGATCAGCCAGAATTATCTCAATTAGTAAGAATGATTGTAGAAAGTTTTGATGTAGATAAAACTATTTATGATGATTCTTTAACAAAAAATATTTTAGTTGCTAGAAATTATAAATTAATGGCTAAAATAGGTATACCTGTATTAATATTTATAATAATCTTAATAATAGTTTTAATTATTTCAGAAAGAAATAGAAAAAGAGCCGAAGAATTAAGTTATATGCTAGTAAAGACTTTAGAGATGGCAAATAAACTAAATGATGAAGATACGGGGGAACATACTAAAAGACTAGGCCTTTATTCAGAAGTTTTAGCAAGGGATATAGGAAAATTTACAAAAGAAGAAATAGACGAGATAAGAAAATATGCAACGGTGCATGATATTGGGAAAGTTACTATTCCTGCTGATGTCTTAAAAAAACCAGGGAAATTAACATCAGAAGAATTTAATATAGTAAAAGGGCATGTTAATTCAGGTTTTGAAATAGTTAAAAATTTAAAACTAGGAAAAATAGCAGAGAATATAGTTAGATTTCATCATGAAAAATGGAATGGAAAAGGTTATCCTCTTAAATTAAAAGGAAATGATATTCCTTTAGAAGCAGCTTTGGTAGGTGTTGCTGATATGTATGATGCTTTGAGACAGGAAAAAGCATACAAGAAAAGTTTGACTCATAGTGAAGCAGTGGAAATAATAAAATCAGAATCAGGTAAAAGTTTTTCTTCTGAAATAGTGGAATGCTTTGTTAAAAACCATAAGTTATTTGAAAAAATTTATGAAGAAAATAAAGAAGCAGTTGATTTGGCTGAGGAATTTTATTCTGCTATAAAATAATAATTTATTAAAAGAAGAGGTGAAATTTTGAAGAAATATTTATTATTCATAGTATTTCTTATATCAAACATAATATCTTTAGGAGAAGACTCTAATATAGAAAGCATTTTTATGGAGGAAGTTAGAAACGAAAATGAAGTAAAGAATGAACTTAATATTATTCAAAGTATTAAGATTCAAACTTTAGATCCTATAAAAATGAGAGATCAATATTCAGAAAGAGCAGTAAAGTTAATTTATGATACGTTATTTAATATAGAAGATGGTAAAGTAGTTCCTTATTTAGTTAAAGATTATAAATGGAAGGATGAAAGGACTCTATTTATAGAATTAAAGGAGGGGGTATTATTTCACAATGGAGAGGAGCTATCTTCAACTGACGTTAAATTTACTTTTGAAAGATTTTCTGAAAAAGGAGCTTTAAAAGATACTTTTGAGGAAATAAGAAATATAAAAATCATAGACAGTAAAAAGCTAATAATGAAATTAGAAGAAGAAGACACTATGTTTTTAGAAAAGTTAACATATGTATCTGGTTCTATAGTAAAGAAAACCAAAAAAGGAATTACAGGAAGTGGGAGATTCTATCCTATTGTTTTTAATAATGGACAAGTTGTTTTAAAAAGATATTTTAAATATTTTAAAGGGAAATCTATAGTAAAAAAAATAAGATTTACTCATGAAATTAATGATAAGAAAAAAATGACTTCTTTATTTGATGAAGGAAGTGATGTAGCTTTTGATGTAAGTGAAAATGCATATAACGAGGCAAGGGAAGAAGGTATAATTCCAGATGATGTTTTAGTTAGAAAGAATAATTTGATGGAAAGTGCTGTTATTAGGTTTGGAAATAAAAATAAAGATATCTATACAAGAAAAAATAGAAAATTGATTGAAAAAATTATAAATAGAGAAGAAATTTCAAAATTAGTAACAGGGACAAAAGACAATATGGCAGAAACATATTTTCCAAAAAGTTTATTTAAAGCATCTTTATCTAAAACAGAAAATAATTTTAATAAAAAATTAATAAAATCTGAAATAAAGAAAAGTAATATAAAAAATGAAATAAACTTAATGATATTAAATAATATGTTAGATATGGCAAAAATTATAAAAGAACAATTTAAGTTATATGGAATTAAAGTAAATATATTGCCTCATAATATAGATTCTTATTCTATGAAAATTAAAAATGGAGATTATGATGTAGCCCTTTATAATATGGTTTATAAGGATGATTATATTTTATTAAATATCAGAAATATTTTGTTAAATGATATAAAAGATATAGATTTATATAATGCTATTGATCCATTTTTAAAAATTGCTATGGAAGAAAAGGATAAATCAAAAAGAGATAAGATTTTTGATAAAATAGTTCAACTTATATATAAGGAATTATCATATATTCCAATAATTCATGAAAAATTATTAGTGGTAGGTTATAATAGACTGGATAAAATATACGATATTGATAAAAAGGTGGATAGATAATTATGAAAAAAACTGTAGTTTTAATATTCTCTTTATTAATATATACATTAACTTATTCTCAGAAATTTTGGGGGAATGATTACGATAGGATACTTTCAGCAACTACAGAAATTGGCGTAATGGAAGATGTCATAACAGGAGCTTCAAGAAGAAAATTAAAGGAAAATGAAGCAATAGAAATAGAACTAAAGCAAAAATGGAAAAATAAAATAAAAAATATAAGAATAGAATCATTACCTGATAGAGATCATGTAGATTTTTTAAATATACCAGTTGGTAAAATTTATGATTTTAGGTATTATGTTAATGGAAGAGAAGTAAATGTAGGTGATGTTATAGAATTTCCAGATAATTCAAATAAACTAAAAATTAAAATTTTAGGAACTTATTCAGGTTATGAGTGGGCATATCCTCCAGGAAATGGAGGTAATAGAACTTATACAGATTGGATAGGAAGAATGAGATTAAAATATGATGTCCCTTTTTATAATCAAAAAAATAAAACAATTGATATTGCATATTTATATTACCAAACTAATGTTATTCCAAAAGTGAATGTTAATGTTAGTGGCAAAATGGATTTTGGCCAAGTTATAGCAGGGCAGTCTTCTAGAGCAGATGTAGATGTAGATGTTTATTTTTATAATGATAGAAGCACTTACGAAATGCCAGAATTTACATATATTGAAAATTCAAATGGAAATAGATTACAGGTAAATTTAACAGATGAATTATATAATTATAGTACGTGGGATTCTCATAGTAAAATTAGAGTAATAGGGGAAGTCCAAACTCATAAAAATACTCCTGTAGGTAAATACAAGGGAAGTTTTTATGTTAAGTTTAGATTTAAATAAAATAGTCTTATTTTAAATGGGAGAGAATATGGGAAGATTGAATAAAAATTTAAATAGAATAAAAATGATAGTTATTTTTACTATAATTTTTAATGTTTCCTATTCTTTTACAGGAGACTATAAAAATTATGAAGAAGCTTATGTGGAAATTAGAGCAAGAAGAAAAATGGATGATTTTTTTATGGTGAAGTATGATTACGAAAATGATAGAGTTTACGTAGGAATAAAATCTTTGTTTTATTTTTTAGAGCTTTATAATGTGGAAGTGAATACTAAAACAGGTTTAGTTTCAGGTGAAATAGCAGGTAAAAATTTTAAAACAACTTTTTCTAAAAAAGAGTATTTTGTAGATAATGAAGATATATTTGTAGGTATAGAAAAACTAAAAAAACTAAATATAAAAGATCCAACATATAATTCTTCAGAACTTAGTATAACATTAAATCCTTTGTTTGAATTACCAATAGAAGAAAGAGAAAAAAGCAAAATAAATAGAATGAGATTTGATCAATCACAAGAAGAGACAGAAGTAAATATCGATTATTTATCTAAGGGAAAACTTTTTACACCAGGTCTTTTAAAATTAAATTATTATAAAAATGATATTGAAAAAAATGAAGACAATTTTGATTTTGAATATGCTAATCAATTGTTGTATGGAGATTTTTATGTAAAGCAAGATATAACACCAAAAAAAGAATTAGATATATATAGATTGACTTATCATAATGTTTTTAAAAAGAAAAGTTTAATATTAGGAAATTTTAATATGGAACTTCCAGGGTTTGTAGATGTAAGCGGTGATTTAAGAGGTGTATATTTTGGTGATGATAATACTTATATGACTAAATCAGATGAAGATGGTTATATAAAGATTAAAGGTAAGGCTAAAAATGCTGATATTATAGAGCTTTATCAAGGACAGGCTTTAGTTGATTATCTAAGACCTAATAAAGAAGAATTTGAATTTAAGATAAAAGATAGGGCATCTAGAGGGGAATATAATTTAAAGATATACTATAGAGATGGTAAAATAGAAAATAGAAAAGTTTATATAGCAGGAGATAGAAGGCTATTAAATGAGGGGAAAATTGATTACACAGTTCAAATAGGAAGAACAGAAAAACAAAAAGATGATCAAAAGTATGCAGAAGTTAGATATGGTTTAAATGATTCACTTACTGCTGGAATAGGGGCGTATGATTTAAAATCTTCAGGCAGTAAAAAATATAGGATATTAAAGAATAATTTAATATTTAAAACAGGTCAAGGAAGAGATAAAACAATAACCAATTTTACAAATTATTATGAAAATAAAACTAAAAGTGATAGTTATGAATTGACTATTAATCATAATATTGATGACGTTAATTTAAGATTTGAAAACGAGAAATATGGAAAATCAATAAAAGATCAAGAAAATATATCGGATTATTACCGTATATCAGCAAATAAAGATTTTAATAATAATTCTGTAGAAATTGGTTACACATTAAAAAATAATGAAGAATCTAGAAAAGAACATGAATATTTTTTAGATGTTGAGAATAGAAGATTTTATCAAACGACATTTGGAATAAGATTAAAAAAAGTAGAAAATGATGAAGGTTCCTTTATGGTTTATAGTCCAGAAGTTAGTTATCACGGAGTAAAAAATGTAAGTTTTATATTGAAAGCAGAATTTAAGGCTAAAGATTTTACAAAAGATTTAGAGTCAGATTATAGTTTTAGAGCTTATACAAGAAAATTACAGATACCTAAAACTGAATTATTTTATGATGTTAGTTTATCAGCAAATTATTCTGATGAAGAAAAATTTTATAGTTCTCTTGATTTCACATTGTATTTTGATGATCATGTTAGTGTGGAAACACCTATTTATATAGATGATAAAGGAAGTAGAAAAGTAGGATTGAAGCTTGATAAAATTATAGATTTGTCAGATATAAGAAGAGACGTTAAAAATGTAGATATTGATAAATCTTGGGTATTTGGAAAAGTTTATTTAGATTCAAATAGTAATGAAAAATATGATGAAGGAGAACGTTTGTTAGAGAAAGTTGGTGTATCTTTAGATGGGGATACAATTTTTACAAATGAAAAAGGAAAATATTTTATAGATGGAGTATTACCTAATAAAATTCATGAACTTTCTTTAAATAGAAGAACAATTGATCCAATGTTAAAAAGTGTAAGAGATAAAGTAACAATTGTAACAAAAGCTTCTGAAGGTGTTAAGATAGATATTCCAATAGCTCCGGTTTCTATGGTCAGTGGAAATCTTTGGATGGGAGAAAAAATAAATGATAGAAAATTTATGCGTATTATAAGTATGACCAATATTTCTTTATTAAAAGATGGGAAAACATATAAAGAAATAGATCCAGAATATGATGGCTTATTTTTCTTTGAAGATGTAGTTCCAGGAGAATATATAATTAAATTTAATTATTTAGGTGATGAAAGAATTAAATTTACTCAAGAAGAAATACCAGTGATAGTTAAATTAGAAAGTGATGAGGAGGGAGGATATTTTGAAGGCTTAGATACAATAATAGAAGTAGATGATAGTGACGAAGAAAATCAATCAGAAGTAACAGAAGATAAAGAAGAAACAGAAGATATAACAAATATATTAAATAACTTTTAAAGGAGAGAATTAAATTGAAAAAATTATTTATTTTATTTAGTCTAATGTTAGTTTTTTCTTTTGAAATTTTCTCAAGAGAAAGAATAGAAAACATAGATAAAAAATTATTGAAAAGCGGGATAGTTTATATAAAAAATGAAAAATCTCCTTATACAGGAACATTAAAGGGGAAAAATATAGTAGAAATATATAAAAGTGGAATAAAAGATGGCTATTTTAAAGGTATAGTTAAAATAGATAAAGAAGCTTTTTTATATGAAGGAAGATATGTTCAGGGAATAAAACATGGAGTTTGGTATTTGAAATATAAAACAGGGATAACTAAAGCTATTATGAAATATAATTATGATAGACCTCATGGACATTGGTCATATTTTTATCCGAATAAAGCAATAGCAGGATATGAAAATTTAAAAGATGGGTTGCTTGCAGGAAAAGTAGTTCAATATAATAAAGATGGAAGTTTGAAGGCTACAGTGAATTATAAAAATGGACTTCTAGAAAAGGAAGGAACTTTTTTCTATAATAGTGGAAATTTAAAAGCTGAAACTAATTTTAGATTAGGAAAGGTAAATGGACCTATTAGGATATATTCAGATGGTGGAACATTATTATTAGATGGAAATTATATAAATAACAGGAGAGAAGGTAAATGGATGATGTTTTATAGAAATGGAGATTTAAAAACAACTATAGAATATAAAAAAGGTTTGAAAGATGGAGAATTAGTTATTTATGATAAATCTGGAATGATATTGGATGTAGCTAAATTTGAAAATGGATTAGAGTTAGGAACAGGTGAAACTAAAGTTCCAAGGCTTAGAGATAATATAGTAGGAATGTTTAAGAAATTTAATAGGGATTTAAAGTATGAACAATATAATAAAATATTAACAGAAATGGAGTGATGTGTATGAAAAAAATGATAATGTTATTTGCAGGAATGTTGATGTCTATTCAACTTTTAGCGTTTAACTTTAGTGTAGCCCCAACAAGATTTGAGGTTAGTCTAGACAAAATAGCAACTAATGAAGTAATACTTATGAATAATACTGCAGAACCTATGAGAGTTTCAACTTTTTTAGAGGCTCCAGAGGGATATGGAAAATATAATTTAAATAAGAATATTAAACTATATCCTAAAATGGTTTCAATCAAACCAGGTGGAAGACAAATTGTTAGATTTAGAGTTAAGCCTAGTCCTAATATGGAACCAGGTGAATATAAGAGTTATATTGTTTTTAAAGAGAAAGAAGGAGAAATTAAGAAGGTTGAAACTAATATAGAAGAAAGTACAGGCATCGGTGTTCAGCTTAAAATGTTAGCTGAAATTGGTATTAGTATTTATGGTACTTATGGCGAACAAATAGTAAAAGGGAGTTTAAGTAATTTTACTGTAAAATTAGCTGATGAAGATAATGTCATTATGGGATGTGATTTAGTTTCAAAAGGAAATGCTAGTTTAAAATTATCTAGGAAATTAGAAATATTAAATAATGCAGGTAAAGTTGAAAAAGTTTATGATACTGAGTTTGGAAGAAGTGCAAGAAATGGAAAAAACAGAATAGATAATTCAATGACTGTAGATAATATTAAGGGAAAAACTATAAGAGTAACAATAACTGATCAACTAAATAGAATTTTATATCAAGGAAAACATACTTTATAAAAAAAGAAGAGACTAGTCTCTTCTTTTTTTATAACCATGTAATATTAGATTTTTTCCTAGGTACAGTTCTTAAATATTTTACATCTGGATATCCAATAACCATACAATTTATTATTTTTTCATTTTTATTTAAATTTAGAAATTTTCTGATTTGATCATTATTTTTACAAGCTAATATAAAAAATCCACTATATAGAGATCCTAAACCTAAAGAATTACACATAAGTTCCATATTGGTTGATGCGAGACCAGCATTTAATTCGTTAGGAGAGGTTATGATTATAATATTTTTAGAGAAAAAGAAAAGATTATCTTGCTTATTGGGATTTCTCTGGAATATTCTATACATAAGTTTCCAAGTTTTAGCATACTTTATATCTAATTCATTTTTTGGATTTTTTAAAATTTCTTTAGCTAAATCATTTAATGATTCTAATACTAATTTTTTTAGTTCATTTATTTTTTCTTGAATAATAATATAAGAAACATCTTGAGAATTACTTGCTGTGGGAGTATATCTTCCTGCTTCAATTATTTTTATTAATTTTTCATTTTCTACTTTTTTATCTTTAAATTTTCTAATTGTTCTTCTAAATTTTATAAAATTTAATAAATTTTCAGGTTTAATATTAAAAGAAACTTTATCATAATCAATAACTTCATTCATATCATATTCATCTGTGTAAATAGCATTAGTTGGACAAATAGCTATACAATGTCCACACTTTATACAATCATTATTTTTAATAAAAGCTTTCTCTTCAACAAAAATGATATCTTTTACAAAGCAGTCATCTATACAAAGGGCACATCCAATACATTTTTTATTATCTATTTTAAACATTTAATCCTCCTAAACTAATCAAAAAATATAATTACTACATTATATAATTATATAGTATTTAAAAAGAAAAGTCCAAATGAAAAATAAATAGAATAAAAACTTTTATTGAAATAAATTTAGTTTATGATAAACTATTACTAATGTGATTTAGTAAGGAGAGGATATATGATATTAATAATAGATAATTATGATTCATTTACATATAATTTAGTTCAGTATTTGGAGATATTAAATAAACAGATAATGGTAAAAAGAAATGATGAAATAAGTTTAGAAGAAATACAAAATCTAAATCCTGAAGGGATACTGTTATCTCCAGGTCCAGGGAATCCCAAATCAGCAGGAATAACTTTAAAAGTAATTAATAAATTTAAAGGAAAAATTCCGATTATAGGTATTTGTTTAGGGCATCAGTCAATAGCAGAAGCATTTGGAGGAAAAATAGTAAAAGGAAAAGAGCCAGTTCATGGAAAAATTTCTAAAGTTAATCATGATGGATTGGGAGTTTTTAAACATTTAAAATCTCCTCTAAATGTAACTAGATACCATTCTTTAGTAGTTGAAGAATCTTCCTTACCAAAGGATTTTATAATAACAGCGAAAACAGAAGATAATGTCATTATGGGAATAAAGCATAAAAAATATTTAATAGAAGGAATTCAATTTCATCCAGAAGCTTTGCTAACAGAATATGGATTAGAAATGTTAAATAATTTTTTTGAGGGGGAATAATATTTTGAATATAAGAGAATATAAATTAAAAAGTGATGTCAAAGAAATTTTTAATAATTTTTTACAAGATGAGCTTCCGGTTCTTTTAGAGAGTCAAAAATTAGATAAAAATTTAGGAAGATATTCAATAATAGCAAGTAATCCATTTTTTAGAATTAGAAGTAAAGGGACTAAAGTTGAAATATATAAAGATAAAAAATGGCAAATTGAAAAGAAAGGCCCATTAGATACTTTGGTAGAATATATGGAAAAATATAAGATAGAAGAGGGGAAAAAAATGCCATTTATCGGTGGAGCAATTGGATATTTTGCATATGATTTTTATGGTGAAGTTGAAAAATTAGATATTAATCAAGAGGATGATTTAAATATTTATGATATGTATTTTAGTTATTATAATGAAGTTATTTTAATAGATAATAAAGAAGAAAAAATCTATTTAATTTCTCATGAATTTTTAGAAAATGTTGAGGAAAGAATTAAAAAGATAGAAGATAAAATATTAAATCCTTCTGAAATAAAGGATAGTTTTTATAATACAGATGTAAAAATACAAAATGAAATATCAAAAGATAAGTATCTAGATGCTATTTCATGTGTGAAAAACAATATAGAAAATGGAAATGTTTATCAAATAAACTTTACTCAAAGATTTAACTGTAATTTAAATAAGTCTCCATTTACTTTGTATAATAGGCTTTCTAAAACAAATAAATCTCCATTTGCTGCTTATTTAGATTATAAAGATTATCAGATAGTATCATCTTCTCCAGAAAGATTTGTCAGAGTTAGGGGAGATAATATAGATACAAGGCCTATAAAAGGAACTATTGCTAGAGGACAAAATAAAACAGAAGATATAAAAAATAGAAAAATTCTTGAAAATAGTGAAAAAGATCAAGCTGAATTATTAATGATTATAGATTTAGAAAGAAATGATATAGGAAAAATTTGTGAAAGTGGAAGTGTAAAAGTTGAAGAACTTTTTCATATAGAAGAATATGCTACAGTTTTTCAGCAAGTTGCGAATGTTTCAGGAAAATTAAGGTCAGGTTTTTCTATTAAAGAAATTATCAAGGGAACTTTTCCAGGAGGATCTATTACAGGAGCTCCCAAGATAAGTGCTATGAAACTTATAGGTGAACTAGAAGAAAAAACAAGAAATATATATACTGGGAATATAGGTTATATAAGTTTTAATAAAAATATGGATTTTAATATAGCCATAAGAAGTATATTATGTAAGAAATCTAAAGCTTATTATCAAGTAGGGGGAGGAATAATTTGGGATTCTGATAGTGAATTAGAATATGAAGAAAGTCTTTTAAAAGGAAAAGCACTTAAAGAAGCATTAATTTGGAGGGGAAATAATGAAAATTAATGAAGGTTTATTATATGGATATGGACTATTTGAAACTATAAAAGTTATAAATAATGAACCTATTTATTTGTTGGAACATTTTGATAGGATGAAGAATTCCAGTAAGGAATTAGATATAAATCTGTATATAGATTTTGAAGAATTTCAGGAAAAAATAAGAAAAGAAATAAATAAATTTCCTAATGAAAATTTTGCTTTAAGAGTAAGTGTTTTAAAAGATAATAATATGAGCAGTATGATTTTTTCTATACGAGAAATAAACTATACCCAAAAGATGTATAAGGATGGATTTAAATTAACTTTTTCTGATATATTGAAAAATGAAACTTCTAAAATAGTATATCATAAAACCTTGAATTATTTAGAAAATCTTAGAGAGTTAAAGAGAGTTAAAGAAAATGGATATAATGAAGTTATATTTTTAAATACAAAAGGTCAAATAGGAGAATGCTCTACAAGCAATATATTTGTAGTGAAAAATAAAAAAATATATACTCCAAAATTAGAAAGTGGGATTTTAAACGGAATTATTAGACAAAAAATAATTGATTCTCTCAAAAAATTAGGGATAGAAGTTTACGAAGAAAATATGGATAAAGAATTTTTATTAACTGGAGATGAAATATTTATAACTAATTCTCTTATGGGGATAATGCCTATTAGTAAAATAAACAACTTAAATTATAAGATGCAATTTACAAATGAATTAAAAAAGACCTTAACTTTTTAAAGTTAAGGTCTTTTAATTTGTTTTAAAAAGTTGGAATTATAGATCCTTGATATTTTTTTAGAATGAAATCTTTTGATTTTTGACTTCTAAGAGCGTTAACTAATTCTAAAACAGTTTCATTTTGTTCATCTCCTTGTCTAACAGCAACAACATTAACATAAGGAGAATTTTTATCTTCTCTAAGCAGTGCATCTTTAACTGGAGATAAGCCTCCTTGAATAGCATAATTGCTATTTATAACAGCAAAGTCAACGTCATCTAAAACACGAGGAAGTTGAGGTGCTTCTAAAGATTTAAATTTTAATTTTTTAGGGTTTTTAATAATATCAAATTCTGTGGCAAAAAGATTAGTAGGATCAGCTAAAGTAATAATTCCCTTGTTATGTAAAAGGATTAATGCTCTTCCTCCATTAGATGGATCATTAGGTATAGCAATAGTGTCTTTTTTATTAAGTTCGTCTAAAGATTTATGTTTCTTGGAATAAAGAGCTATTGGACCGATTAAAACATCTCCAACTTGAGAAAGTTTTAAATTTCTTTCTCTTTTAAATTTTTCTAAATAAGGTATATGTTGGAAAAAATTAGCATCTAGATCTTTATTAGCAAGAGCAAGATTAGGAGTAACATATTCATTAAACTCAACTATTTTAAGATCAATTCCTTTTTCTTTAAGTAAAGGTTTAATATTTTCTAATACCTCAGCATGTGGTACAGGACTAGCTCCTACTTTTAAGACAATATTTGCAAATAAAAGCTGAGAACTAAGAATAGTTAATATTAGTAGTGATAATATTTTTTTCATAAAAAGTTCCTCCTATCTTAGAATGCAGTAACAACAGCACCATTATATTTTTTCTCAATAAATTTTTTAACTTTTTCACTTTGTAAAGCAGCCATTAATTTTTTTATTTCAGGTTTGTTTAAATCATCATTTCTAACAGCAACAATATTAGCATATGGAGAATCTTTTCCTTCAAGTAATAAAGCATCTTTCTCAGGGGATAAACCAGTTTCAATAACAAAATTAGTATTTATAACAGCAAAGTCAACATCATCTAAAACACGAGGAAGTTGGGCAGCTTCTAAAGATTTAAATCTTAATTTTTTAGGGTTTTTAGCAATATTAAATTCAGTAGCGTAAAGATTAGTAGGATCAGCTAAAGTAATAATTCCCTTGTTATGTAAAAGGATTAATGCTCTTCCTCCATTAGATGGATCATTAGGTATAGCAATAGTGTCTTTTTTATTAAGTTCGTCTAAAGATTTATGTTTCTTAGAATAAAGTCCAAGAGGTTCTACGTGAACATTTCCAGCTGATGTAAGTTTTAAGTTTCTTTCCTTTTTAAATTTTTCTAAATAAGGAACATGTTGAAAAAAGTTAGCATCTAAATCTTTATCTGCAAGAGCTAAATTAGGAGTAACATAATCAGTGAATTCAACTATTTTAAGATCGATTCCTTCTTTAGCTAAATCAGGTTTAATTGCTTGTAATATTTCAGCATGTGGTACAGGGGTAGCTCCAACTTTTAATATGGTATTTCCAAAAGCTAATTGGCTTAAAAGTAATAAGTTGATACCTGTTAATAATAATGTTTTAAATGTTTTTTTCATAATAAATCCTCTCCTTTATATATATTTAATTATCTATTTTTCTTTGTTCTATAAACAAGATAGTTACCTAAACTTTGTATTAATTGAACCAAAATTATTATAACAATAACAGCATAAATCATAATGTCAACCTTGAATCTTTGATATCCAAATCTAATAGCTAAGTCTCCAAGACCTCCAGCACCTATAGTTCCAGCCATTGCAGAGTATCCAATAAGACTGATTATAGTTACAGTAATTCCGTGTATAAGATGAGGAAGTGTTTCAGGTATCATTACTTTAAAGATTATAGTTAAATTATTAGCTCCCATACTAGAACTAGCTTCAATTAAACCTTTATCAATTTCATTTAGAGCACCTTCAACTATTCTAGCTACAAAAGGTGCAGCAGATATTGAAAGAGGTACTATAGCAGCATTAACTCCAATGGTTGTTCCTACAATTATTCTAGATAGTGGAAATAAACAAATCATAAGAATAATAAATGGAAAAGATCTAAGAGTATTAATAATAAATTCTAAAATTTGATTTAATTTTTGTTTTTCCCAGATATTTCCTTCCTTTGTTATAACAAGTAAGATACCAATAGGAAAACCAATAACTAAAGAAAATAAAGTTGAAAATAAAACCATATATAAAGTTTCTAATGTAGAATTAAAAATCATATTAAAGACCATTATATATCACCTCCACAATAACTCCTTCTTCTGTTAACCAAGGAATAATTAATTTTTGTTCTTCAAAATCTCCAGAAAGTTCTACATATAAATGACCAACTCTCATTGTAGAAAGACTTTCAATTGATCCGCCTATTATACTAAAATCCACATTAAATTTTTTAATTGCTCTTGAAATAATAGGATCTTTTGAAATAGATCCAAGAAAATTTAATTTAATTAACATTTTTCCTTTAGTTTTCATTAAATCAGCAGTAGACTCTTCATTATTTGGAAGATAAGATATAAGTTCTTTTGTAGTTTCAGTCTTAGGATTTGAAAATATATGATGAACTCCCCCAGTTTCTACTATTTCTCCATGAGACATTACAGCAACTTTATTACAGATATCTCTTATAACCTCCATTTGGTGAGTAATCATAACTACAGTAAGACCTAGTTTATTTTGGATATTTCTTATTAACTGTAGAATTGATTTAGTTGTTTTAGGGTCTAAAGCAGAAGTTGCTTCATCTGATAATAGTATTTCAGGATTGTTAGCAAGAGCCCTAGCTATAGCTACTCTTTGTTTTTGTCCACCACTAAGTTGACTGGGGTAAGACTTACTTTTGTCAGAAAGTTCAACAAGTTCTAATAGTTCACTAACTCTTGATTTGATTTTAGATTTTTCCCATTTAGCTATTTCTAAAGAAAAAGCGACATTTTCTTCAACAGTTCTAGAAGATAAAAGATTAAAATGTTGAAAAATCATTCCAATTTTTTTTCTTTTTTCAAGAAGTTCTTTTTTATTTAAAGAAGTTATATTAGTTCCATCAATAATTATTTCACCGCTTGTAGGCTCTTCTAATCTATTTAAAAGTCTAATTAAAGATGATTTTCCAGCTCCACTTAAACCAATAACACCAAATATGTCTCCTTTTTTAATGTGTAAATTAACATTTTTAACAGCAGCGAAATTATTGGGATAAGTTTTATTAATGTTTTGTATACGTATCATGTAGTGCTCCTTTCTTTTGTTGCAAAATATATAAAAAAATCTCTAAAACTATATACATCAAGTTTTAGAGATTTGGTTCAACGATTTTGGGTCATCGCCATCTGTCTGGAATTAGCACCACACTATACAAGCAGGTTGCTGAAACTTCAAAGGGCCAGTCCCTCAGTTTCTCTTGATGGATATTTATTTGAAATAATAATATACTAATTTTCTTATTTTGTCAAATGTTTTTTTATTTTTTTCTTTTAAAGATATCTTTGAAAGAACGTTTATTTGCATTTTTCATTTCTTTTTGTTCTCTATGATAATTAGACCAGTTTGGATCAGCTTTCATATTTTTTCTAACTTTATTCATATATTTATAAGTTGAAACCATAGATTTAAATTTATAAATAATACTAGATTTAATTCCTACGATAGTATCTATAAAACCAATAAAAAATCCTTTAATATTTAATAAAATAATCTTGAACTTATTTAGTTTATATATATGAGAACAACTTGGGCATTTATATTTTGCTACTTGATTTCTAACCCTCATTTTTTTCTTACATTTAGGACACTTTATAATTATTTTTTCCATTTTAATCCTCCAATAGTTATTTTAATTCATGTCCATATTATAGTCTTTATTCTGTATATAGTCCAGTTATAAAATTCAAAAATAAAAAAATATTGACTTTTAGTTGAAAAATATGTACAATAAATGTAAATTAAATTTTAGATTAGAAGGAGAGACTCGTGAAAAAATTAGTGATAGCAGTAGAATTCCAAAACCCCATGGTTCCATAATTAGGATTTGTGTGTATGATTTTAAATCATAGGTATAAATCCATTTTAAGCTGAAAATTTGGATTTGTATCTAATGTGGAATTGAGCTAAACTAAAGAAAGTCTTTCTTTATATGATAAAGCCATTTAACTGCATTTAGATGCATTAAATGGTTTTTTTATTTAAGTTTAAAAAATATTAATATAAAGGAGTTGAATTATGAAATTAATTAAAGTCCCCGGGAGCTTACAAATAAGTAGGTAAAGAAATTAAAATTTATTGTGAGTTTAATAAAAGGACGGAGGAAAAGAAATGATGACAATGGAGACAATGATAACATTTGTAGTGTATTTAATATTTTTAGTAGGAGTAGGAATTTATTTTTATAAGAAAACAGAAAGTGCAGAAGATTATTTAATTGGTGGAAGAGGTATGGGGTCTTGGGTAACAGCTCTTTCGGCTCAGGCAAGTGATATGAGTGGATGGTTATTGATGGGATTACCTGGGGCTGTTTATTCATCTGGAATGTCACAAATATGGGTTGTAGTTGGTCTTGCTGTGGGAACTTATCTCAATTGGAGATATGTAGCTCCTAAATTGAGAGTACAAACAGAAGAAACAAAGACAATGACATTACCTAATTTTTTAAGTGAAAAATTAGGAGATAAAACAGGAACAATAAGAATATTTTCTGCAGCAATAGTATTATTTTTCTTTACTGTTTATTCTGCATCAGGACTTGTTGCTTCTGGAAAATTATTTGAAAGTATTTTAGGAATAGATTATAAAGTAGCAGTATTGATAGGAGTAGGAACAATAGTTTTTTATACTTTTATGGGAGGATATTTAGCTTGTTGTTGGACAGACTTTTTTCAAGGAAGCTTAATGTTTTTAGCGATATTAGTAGTACCAGGACTTGCTTATGTAAAAGGTGGAGGAATGGCAGAAATACAAATGGCAGCTCAAGCAAAAGAAATATCTTTAAGTGTATTTAAATCTGGAAATATAGGAACTTTAGCAATAATTTCTTCTCTTGCTTGGGGGCTTGGATATTTTGGACAGCCACATATATTATCAAGATTTATGAGTGTTAAAGGGTTAAAAGAATTAGCTCAAGCTAGAAAAATAGCAATGGTATGGGTAATTATTTCATTAATGGGAGCTATGGCAATAGGAATAACAGGTATAGCTGTATTTAAGGATATTGCTGAGATAGGTGGAGATTCTGAAAGAGTGTTTATATATATGATTACAAAACTTTTTAATCCTTGGGTAGGAGGAATATTACTTGCAGCAATACTTTCAGCAATAATGTCAACTATTGATTCTCAGTTATTAGTATCTTCTTCTACTTTATCTGAAGATTTTTATAAATTTATAAAGAAAAATGCAACTGAAAAAGAAATAATGTGGACTGGAAGATTTGGAATAATAATAATATCTGCAATAGCTACAGTAATGGCTATGAATCCATCTACAAAAATACTAGCTATGGTTTCCTATGCTTGGGGAGGATTCGGAGGAGTATTCGGTCCTGCAATTATTGCAACTCTTTATGTAAAAGGTTTAAATTGGAGAAGTGTATTTTCTGGAATGTTAATAGGAACTATAACTCTTATTTTATGGAAAACTATTGGTTATGGAGCATATTTATATGAAATAGTTCCAGCTTTTGCTATAAATGCTATTGTGATTACCATAACTGAAAAATATTTATTTGGTGTAAAAAAAGATAGTAAAGTAACTTGTAATTAAAAAAATATTGACAGAAAAGGTTTAATTGTGGTATTCTCTATCTAAGTAAATGAAAATGAAGGAGAGATATTTTTTTAAATATTGATTCGTTAATTAATTAACAGACTAACATTAAAAATGCTAGTCTGTTCTTTTTATGCTTATATTATTTTTTAATTAATTTTAAATCCACTGGAATAAATTTAGGAGTTGTTTCTCCTTTTATTATTTTATTTGATGTTTCTATTCCTTTTGCTCCAATTAATTTAGGTTGTTGAGCTATAGTAGCAGCTAATTTTCCTTCTTCAACTGATTTAACAGCATCAGCAGTTGCATCAAATCCTACAACTAATATATTTTTATTTCCAATAGCTTTTAAAGCTCCTAGAGCCATTTCATCGTTGTGAGCAAAAACACCATCTATTTCAGGTTGAGCTTGGATCATATTTTCCATTACATTAAGCCCCTTTGTTCTATCAAAATCAGCTGCTTGTCTTGCAACTACATTTAAATTATCATTAGCGATTTCATTAAATCCTTTTCCTCTATCTCTTGCAGCAGTTGTTCCAGGTATACCTTCTAATTCAATAATTTTAGAATTTTTACCTAATTTGTTTAGAATAAATTCTCCAGCCATTTTTCCTCCAGCAACATTATCAGATGCGATGTGAGTTACTACTTCGCCTCTATTTGCTCCTCTATCTAAAGTAATAACAGGAACTTTAGATCTGTTAGCATTTTTTACAGCTCTGTATACTGCATCTGAATCTGTGGGATTAATTAATATTACATCAACTCCTCTTACAATTAAATCTTCTACATTTGATAATTCTTTAGCGGGATCATTTTGGGAATCTAAAACTATAAGTTCCATATCTAGTTGTTTTGCTTTATCTTGAGCACCTTCTTTTAAATCTACAAAGAAAGGATTATTTAAAGTTGATACTACTAATCCTACCTTTCCTTTAGCAAAAGCCACTGTTGAAATCATTCCAATACAAAATCCTACAATTAATAATTTTAATACTTTTTTCATTATTCTTCTCCTTTTTATTTATTTGTTTTTTTATCAATTAATACTGCAGCTAAGATAACAATTGCTTTTATCATCATTTGGTAATATGATGATACATCTAAAAGGTTTAAAGCATTTCCAAGAACCCCAATAATTAAAGCTCCAGTTATAGTTCCAGAGATGCTTCCAATTCCTCCAGAAAGTGAAGTTCCACCTAAAACTACAGCAGCAATAGCATCTAATTCATATCCTGTTCCTGCTGTAGGTTGTGCAGATCCTAATCTAGATGTGATAATAATTCCAGCTAAGGCGGATAAACCTCCACTTATAGCATATACTTTAACTTTTAATCTATCAACATTAATTCCAGAAAGTTTAGTAGCTTCTTCGTTTCCACCTACTGCAAAAACATATCTACCAAATCTGGTATTTTTTAAAATATAATGGCATACAGCAAATACAAAAATCATTATATATATAGGAACAGGGATTCCTAAAATATATCCTCCACCAATAGTATCAAATAAAAGAGCATTATCTCTAAATCCCATAGAAATTGGTTTTCCATCTGTAAAAACTAAAGTAGCACCTCTTAATAAAGTCATAGCTACTAAAGTTGTTATAAAGGCTTGAAGTTTTCCATAACTGATAAAACTTCCACTAATTGCTCCAAGAATGGTTCCTAAAATAAGAGTTACTGTCAAAACAATATAACCATTTACTCCATTAGTAAGCATACTAGCAGATACAGCACCACAAAGAGCTAAAATGGATCCAACTGAAAGGTCTATTCCTCCAGTTAATATAACAAAAGTCATTCCAGTTGCTATTATTGCATTTATAGATGTTTGTCTTAATATATTTAAAAAGTTAGCTATTGATAAAAATCTTGGATTTAATATTGAGACAATTATTGAAAATATAACTAAACCAACTAAAGGTTTATTTTCTAAAAATTTATTTTCTTTTTTTATTGATAAGTCATTTGATATTGTATTAGTTTTCATTATTCTTCTCCTTTATAAAGCCTATAGCACATTTCATTATTTTTTCTTGGGTAGCTTCATTTTTATTAAAAATTCCTGTGATAGTTTTATTATACATAACCATTATTCTATCACTAAGCCCTAGTATTTCTGGCATTTCGGAAGAAATTATAATAATACTCATACCTTGTTTTTTAAACTCATTTATAAGATTATAAATTTCTTTTTTAGCTCCTACGTCAACTCCTCTTGTAGGTTCATCTAAAATTAATATTTTAGGATTGGTCATAAGAGCTTTTCCTATAGCTACTTTTTGTTGATTTCCTCCACTTAAATTTTTTATCAATTGGTCCATTGTAGGAGTTTTTATATTAAATTTTGATATAAAATTTTTCACTGATTTTTTTTCTTTATTTGGTTCAATTTTTTTATAAAAATTTTCAAATTTTGATAGTGAAGATAAACTCATATTTTTTTTCACAGAAAGCCCGACAATTAATCCATCTCCCTTTCTATCTTCTGAAACATAAGCAATTTTATTTTCTAAAGCTTGTTGGGGAGAATTAATTTCTACTTTATTTCCTTCAATATAAATTTGTCCATTTGTTTTTTTAAAACATCCATAAATAGTTTTTGCTAATTCAGTTCTTCCAGCACCCATAAGTCCAGCTATTCCTAATATTTCACCTTTTCTAACAAAAAAATTAATATCTTTTGTAACTTCTCCATTAAGATTTTCTACTTTTAAAGAAATATCACCAAACTTAGTATCTATTCTAGGAAATTGATCTTCTAATTTTCGACCTATCATTTTTTCGATAATAATATCTTCTGTTGTATTTTTTACAATAAGTTCATCTATAAATTTTCCATCTCTCATAATAGTAGCAAAGTCACATATTTCAAATATTTCTTTTAACCTGTGAGAAATGTAGACGATACTTTTATTTTCAGCTACCAATTCATTTATTACTTTAAATAAACTTTTTGTTTCAGTATCAGTAAGAGCATCGGTAGGTTCATCCATAACTATTATTTTAGCATTTTGAGAAAGAGCTTTTGCTATTTCTACCATTTGTTTTTCTCCGATACTTAAATTTCCAACTAATTCTTTAGAGGAATATTTTAAATTTAATTTTTTTAAGATTATATCTGCTTCATTGAACATTATATTCCAATCTATTTTAAAATTTTTAGTTAACTCTCTTCCTAAAAAAATATTTTCAGCAATAGACAGATTATCTATTAAATTTAATTCTTGATGAATTATAGCTATTCCAGCATTTTGAGACTCTTTTGGTCCATTGAATTCAACTTTTTTTCCGTTATATTTAATTATTCCAGCATCTTTTTTATATATTCCAGTCATTATTTTCATTATAGTTGATTTTCCAGCTCCATTTTCACCAAGTAGAGCCATTACCTTTCCTTCATATATACTTAAATTAGCATTATCTAATGCTCTTACTCCTGGAAAATTTTTAATTATTCCAGACATTTCTAATATTTTTTTCATATTGTTTTCTCCTTAGAAAGTTACCCCTGATTTTAAAATAATATTAGCATAAGGTGTGCATTCTCCTGTTCTAATTACAGCTTTACTTTCTTTTGTAATTTTTTTTAGTTCTTCATGAGACACTTTTGAAATAGTTATTTTTCCACATTTTTTTTCTAATAAGTTTAATATTTTAGTGTATAAATCTATACTTATTTCTTCTGTTTCTTTAGCAATAATAACTTCTTCTATTTGTAATTCCTCTAAAATCACTTCTAAGGTTTCTAAAAAGCTAGGAATTCCTTTTTCTAAAGCTAAGTCTATTCTATTTACTTTACCTGGAATAGGTAGCCCAGCATCCCCTATTGTTATGTGATCTGTATGTCCCATTTTAGAGATTACAGAACTAATTTCACTGTTTAATAATCTGCCTTTTTTCATAGTTTATCTCCTTTAAATATTTATATTATTTTTTAAATTTATAATCAATAACTTCATTCCATGTAGGAAGAGAACTTTGAGCTCCTTTTTTAGTTACTGTGATAGCTCCTACTTGAGCTCCAAATTCCATGGCCTCTTTTATTTCTTTATCTTCTGATAACATTCTTATAACTCCTCCAATGAAGGAATCGCCAGCTGCAGTTGGATCAATAGCATTTACTTTGTGAATCCCAACACTAAAAGTTTTGTCTGTTCCTACAAATATTGATCCTTTTTTACCTAATGTAACTATAAGATTTTTAACACCCTTGTTTAGAAGTTTTTTACAAGCTATTAAAATTTCTTCTTTAGAAGTAGTAGGCATTTCACTTAAAAGTTCTAATTCAGTTTCATTAGGAATTAAAAAATCAACATTTTTGATTATATCTTTAGAAAGTTTTTTAGCTGGAGCAGGATTAAGAATAGTAATTTTATTATTTTCTTTTGCTTTTTTTAAGATATATTTAACTATTTCTATAGGAATTTCCAATTGAAGAAGAATTATATCTGCTTCTTTTATTAAATTTATATTATTATCAATATCTGTTTTATTTATTTCAAAGTTTGCTCCAGGAACAACAATTATAGTATTATCAGCATTTTCATCTACTACTATTGTAGCAATACCAGTATTAGTTTCAACTTTTTTTATGTGCTTAGTTTGGATATTATTCTTTTCTAATTCATTTATTAATATTTGTCCATGAGAATCCTTACCTACGCAACCAAACATAGTTACATTTCCACCTAATTTTGCAATGGAAACTGCTTGATTTCCTCCTTTTCCCCCTGGAATTTGAAAGAAACTTTTTCCAATAATTGTTTCTCCTAATTTAGGGTGTCTTTTAGCCATGGTAACTAAATCCATATTAAGACTTCCAATTACTAATATTTTTTTCATAATTTTATATGGCAAATAATTTGTCATATCCTCCTTTTCATTAATTTTGTAACCGTTTACATTTAAAATTAAAAAAATTATTTTTTTATTTTTCCAGGTATTTTGATAATTTTTCTAGAATTATCACCATTTAATTTATCTTTTAATATATTTACTGCTTTTTCTCCAACAGCTTTTACATTAAATTCAAGATAATCTATTTTAATACCAAAAATTTCAGCCATTTCTACCTCATCAAAACTAAATATTAAAATATGTTCAGGTATTTTTATGTTATTTTCTATAAGTCCTTTTATTACTCCAAGTGTCATCATATTATTAGCTATAAATAAAGCTTTTGGAAGATTATTTTTTTTTATAATTTCGGTTATTATTTTATAACCTGAATCTATTTTATAATCTCCATAATAAACTTTTTTTTCTAAATTTTCTTCATCCATGGCCATATTATAACCTTCTAATCTTTTAGTTGCAGTGGTTGTTCTAGTAGGGCCTGAAATCATAGCAATATTTTTTGTTTTATTCATTAAATATTTAGTTGCATTGTAGGCTCCTTTTCTATTTTCTAAATAAACTTTAGAAAAATTATCTCCTTCAACTTCTCTATCTATAAGAACATAAGGAATGTTAAATTCATCTAATCTATTAAAATGTTCATAACTAGAAAATTTATCTTTTGCTATAGGAACTATTATAACTCCTTTAACTCTTTGCTCTATTAAAGTTTCAATTACTCTTTTTTCTTTTTTTAAACTACTATAGCTATTTAAAAGGATAATATTTAAATTTTCTTTTTCGATTTTTTCATAAATTCCTTTTATAATTTTTCCAAAAAAGGGATTATCTAAATCAGGAATAACTACTCCGATAGTGTTGTTTTCTTTTTTAGCTAAATTTTGGGCTGTTATATTAGGCTTGTAATTTTTAGCTTTAATAATTTCTAAAATGTTTTTTCTTGTTTCTTCTTTTACTGAAGAAGAATTATTTATTACTCTTGATACAGTAGCCGTGGATACACCAGCTAGTCGTGCGATATCTTTTATTTTCATATTACTCTCCTTATCATGTAACCGCTTACATCATTATACATTTATAACTTTTGTTTGTCAAATGATTTTTAAGCTTTATTTTCGAACGTTTTTTTAAAAAAATATTATTTTTTTTAAGATATAGTTTAACATTTTTTAATTAATGTAGTAAAATAAGATGACTATATAAATGTGAGGAGTTATTAATGATACAGATATTTGGAGTTAAAAATTGTAATGATACAAAAAAAGCTATAAGATTTTTCAAGGATAGAAAAATTGATATTCAATTTATTAATCTCAAAGAAAAAGGAATTTCAAAAGGAGAGTTGAAAAGCATAGTACGAATTTTTGATATTGGAGATCTCTTAGATAGAGAAGGAAAAGAATTTAAAAAACGTAATTTAGAATATTATGTTTTTGATACTTTGGAATTATTAATGGATTCACCTACTCTTTTTAAGACTCCAATTTTAAGAGAAAAAAATAAAGTGACTATAGGGTATAAGCCAGAAATATGGAAGGAATGGATAAAATAGGCAAAATATGAAATGTTAACCATCGGAATAAAAAATGTTTACAATTTTTTGAATAGATTGTATAATTTCTTCTGTAACATAACTTTGAATTATATTACAAAAATTATAAAGTTAAAAGGGAGAATGGAAAATGAATTTAGAAAAGTATATTGATGGCGAAGTAACAAAAGAAATAGCAATGGAGTTAGTTAATTTAAAAGGAAGTGAACTTTTAGAATTATTTAAAGTTGCTAATATGACAAGAGAAAAATATTGTGGTGATAAAATAGAAACTTGTACAATAACAAATGCAAAGTCTGGAAAATGTTCAGAAGATTGTAAATTTTGTGCTCAATCTGAGAAGTATAATACTTGTATAACCACTTATCCTATGAAGGATATTGCAACTTTAGAAGAAGAATGTAAAGTTGCAATAGAACATAATAGCGATAGATTCTCAATAGTTACAAGTGGAAGAGGAATTAATCAAGGAACAAAAGACTATGAAACAGTAGCTAAATTTGCAGAAGATATGACAAAGGATGGTAAAATTGAAATTTGTTGCTCAATAGGTCTTTTATCAGAAGAAGAGCTTAGATATTTAAAAGGAAAAGGGATTAATAGATTTCATTCAAATTTACAGACATCTATAAAATCATATAAAGATATAGTTGCAACTACTCATAATGTGGAAGATAGAATTGAAACTATAAAAAATGCTCAAAAAGCAGGAATGAAAATTTGTTGTGGCGGAATATTAGGAATGGGTGAAACATGGGAAGATAGAATGGATATGGCTTTTACTTTTAAAGAATTAAATGTAGATGCAGTTCCAATGAATATTTTGAATCCAATTCCAGGAACTCCTCATGGGAATAGAGAAATATTATCAGTGGATGAAATATTAAAAACAATAGCTATATATAGATTAATATTAAAAGATAAGGGAATAAAAGTAATAGCAGGAAGAGAAAGTATTCTAAAAGATTTTATGGGAAATGCATTTTTAGCAGGAGCTAATGGAATGATGATTGGTGGATATCTTACAATAAATGGAAGAAGTATTGAAGATGATTTTAAATTTATAGAAAATTTAAAAAAATTATGGGCTAAATAAAAATAATTAAATAATAGAAAAAAGCGGTGAAATTTCACCGCTTTTTTTAATTCCCTTCTATATATATTTTTAATCTGTTAACAACTTCTTCCAAGATAGGGAGATCGTAGATAGAAGATATTCTAAAATAATTTTCTACACCAAAAGCAATCCCTGGCACAAGGGCAACCTTTGATTTTTTTAGTAAATCAATAGCAAAATCATAAGAATTTAGCTTTGAAATATTAGAATAGTTAACAAAAATATAGAAAGCTCCTTTAGGTTTAACTGGTTCAAGTCCCAATTTTTTTAGCTCGTCATATAGATAAAGAGCTCTTTTTTTATAGATATCTTTAAACTCACTTCTATCATCAAATCTTTCTAGAGCAACTTCTCCTGCAAGAATTGAAACTGCCATAGGTGAACTTAATGTATAAAGTGTTGTGTTTAAAAAGTTTTTTCGATATTTAACAGGGAAAATAGTATAACCAATTCTCCATCCAGTCATAGAATGAGATTTTGAAAATCCATTTATAATAATAAGCTGTTCTTTTATATTTTCAAAAGAACCGAAAGAATAAAATTCTTCAAAAGCAAGTTCACTATAAATTTCATCTGAAATTATAAATAAATCTTTTCCTGCTAAAAAATTTGCAAGATTTTTCATTTCTTCATATCCCATAACATTTCCTGTAGGATTACAAGGGTTACAAAATAAGATAGCTTTTGTTTTATCAGTTATATATTTCTCTAAAATTTCAGGAGTTAATACAAAATCATATTTAGAAATATCAATATAAACAGGTTTTGCATAACAAAGTTCTATCATAGGAGGATATCCTGCATAAAATGGAGAAAGAACAATTACTTCATCTTCTGGATTAAGAATAGTTCTAAAACAAGAAGATATAGCCTCAGATGCTCCTACATTTACAATAATATTATCAGTTTGATAATTTGTATTATATTTTTTATTATAATGTTTAGCGATAAGAGAACGAATTCTTTCTCCACCTCCAGTTGGTGGATAACTAAGTTTTATATCCTTAGCTCTTTCAAATGCTTCTAATACAATTTCCTTAGGTGTCTCTAAATCTGGTTCCCCTACAGTTAAATCAATAACATCTGAATAGTTTGTTGCTTCTTCTTTTAATGCTCTGATTAAAGAGTATTGTAAATTACTAACTACTTTGTTTACTTCCATTTATGCCTCCTTATCTTTAAGACTATTTTCTTAAGTCATCAACAAGTTGAGTTTTTCCTAAAGTTTTTTCATCAACTGTTTTTATAATTTTTGCTGGATTACCTCCAACAACAGCTCCCGCAGGAACATCTTGTAAAACTATAGAACCAGCTCCAACAACAGCTCCTTTTCCAATTCTAATTCCTTCTATAACTACAGAATTAGCACCAATTAAGACATTATCTTCAACTATTACTGGAGTTGCAGAAGAAGGTTCGATAACCCCGGCTAGAACAGTTCCAGCTCCAATGTGACAGTTTTTACCGACTGTAGCTCTTCCACCAAGGATTGCTCCCATATCTATCATGGTATTTTCTCCGATTATAGATCCAATATTTATAACAGCTCCCATCATTATAACTGCATTATCTCCAATAGTAACTTTATCTCTAATAACAGCTCCAGGTTCTATTCTTGCATTTATATTTCTAAGGTCAAGAGTAGGAACTCCAGAATTTCTTCTATCATTTTCAATATGAAAATCAGTTATAGTTTCTTTGTAATTTTCTAATATTTTAGATATTTCATCAGATTCTCCTATTAATATATAAGAACCTTCTCCTTTAAAAACTTTTGCAGTTGTTTTTAAATTTTCTAAATTACCATTAATATAAGCCTTCACAGGTGTACTTTTTGTTGAGTTTTTTATAAATGCTATTATTTCTTCAGCAGTATTTAATCCGTTCATTATTGTCCTCCGTTTAAATTTAATTATTAAAATATATCTTTCATAGAATAAAGCCCAGCAGGTTTGTCAGATAAAAATTTAGCAGCTGTTATAGCCCCTTCTGCAAATATTTTTTTAGACATTGCAGTATGTTTTATTTCAATGATTTCATCATTTCCACAGAATAAAACAGAATGTTCTCCAACAATAGTTCCGCCTCTAACAACATGTACTCCGATCTCATTTTCTTCTCTTTTTTTAATTCCTTCTCTTCCATATTGTTCTTTCATTTTTTCTTTGCAGCCTTCTTCAATAACTTCTAAAATAGTTTTAGCAGTTCCACTTGGAGAATCAACTTTTTTATTATGATGTTTTTCAATAACTTCAATATCGTATTTATCATATAATATTGGAACTATTTTTTTAAGAACATCTTGCATAAGATTAACTCCTAATGACATATTCGATGATAGAAGAATAGGTATTTCTTTTGAAAAATCTTTTAATTTATTCAAAGTGTTATCATCATATCCGGTAGTTGCAACAACTAAAGGAATTTTATTTTCTCTAGCATATTCAAGTAGAGAATTTAATCTAGAAAAATGAGAAAAATCGATTATAACATCTCCTTTTTCATTTGTTAATTCATCTGCAAAGCCACTAACATTTAAATTTTCTTCTTCTTTTAATAGGTCAGAAACTACTTTTCCCATAGCTCCTGTTCCGTGTATAATTATATCCATTTGTCAACTCCATGTTTATTTAATATAGTATGTAAAGTTTTTTTGTTTTCTTCAAACATTTCTCCAAGAGGTAATCTACAAGGTCCAACATTATAACCTAAAAAATTCATAGCATTTTTTATAGGAATAGGATTTGTTTCTATAAATAAAGCATTTACTAAATCATTATAATCTAATTGTAATCTCATTGCTTTATTAATGTCAGAATTTAAAAATGAAATAACCATTTTATGTGTTATTTTAGGTATTATATTAGCTGAAACAGAAATAACTCCTTTAGCTCCAAGTGATAATAAGGGAACAACCATATCATCATTACCAGAATAGATAGTAAGAGAAGGAATAACTCTAGCTATTTCAGCAGCATAAGAAATATTTCCACTAGCTTCTTTAATTGCTATAATATTATCAAATTTAGAAAGTTTTTCTAAAAGAGGTATTGATAAATTAACTCCTGTTCTAGAAGGAACATTATAAAGAATGATAGGACAATTAACGGCTTCAGCAATAGCTTTATAGTGATTATATATTCCATTTTCATTACCTTTATTATAATAAGGAGTAACAATTAATAATCCATCTACTCCAAGTTTTGTAGCCGCAACGCTAAATTCTATAGCATGTCTTGTGTCGTTTGAACCAGTTCCTGCAATTACAGGAATTCTATTATTAATAACTTCAACAGTAAATTTAATTACTTTCAAACTTTCTTCATCTGTCATAGTAGCAGATTCTCCAGTTGTTCCATTGATGATTATAGCATCTGTTTCATTTTCAATATGAAATTCTAAAAGTTCTTTAAGTTTAGGATAATTTACCTCCATTGAATTTGTAAATGGTGTGATTATTGCAACTCCTGATCCTGTAAATAAGGTCATATTTTTTCCTCCTATTTATTTATATTTTTAAATAATTCTGCAATTTGAACAGCATTAGTAGCTGCTCCTTTTCTAATGTTATCTCCTACAACCCAAAAGTTAATGCTTTTAGGAGCACTAAAATCTCTTCTAACTCTTCCTACAAGAATTTCATCATGTCCAGTTGCATTAGTGGCTAATGGATATTCATTATTTTCAGGATTATCCACTAAAATCATTCCTGGATATTTAGAAAAAATATCTCTTACTTCATCTAAATCAAAATCAGTTTCAAGTTCTGCAGTGATAGAAACAGAATGAGAATTAACAACGGGAACTCTAACACATGTTGCAGTTATTGGAAGATTAGGTAATTCTAATATTTTTCTAGTTTCATTTACCATCTTCATCTCTTCTTTAGTGTAACCGTTATCCAAAAATATGTCAATATGCGGAAGACAGTTATTAACTATAGGATGAGGATAATTTTGAGGCTTTTCTCCTTTTAATCCATTAGTTAAGTCTAAAACACCTTTTTGTCCTGAACCAGAAACAGCTTGATAAGTATTAAAAATTACTCTCTTTAATCCATATTTATTAGCTAATGCTTTAAGAGGAAGCATACATTGAATAGTAGAACAATTAGGGTTAGCTATAATTTTATGATTATTAAAAGCAGCATTACTATTAACTTCAGGAACAATCAAAGGAACAGAGTCATTCATCCTCCAAGCAGAAGAATTGTCTATCACAAGGCATCCTTTTTCAGCAGCTATAGGAGCGAATTTTTTACTAGTATCTCCTCCAGCAGAAAATAAAGCGATATCTATTCCACGATCAAAACTATGTTCAGTTAATTCTTCAACTATATATTCAGAACCTTTAAAGCTAATTTTTTTACCTGCACTTCTTTTAGATGCAAATAAATATAATTCTGTTATTTCTAAATTTCTTTCTTCTAAAACTTTTAAAAAAGTACTCCCTACTAACCCAGTAGCACCAACAATAGCAACTTTCATTTTAAATCCTCCTAGTTTATTTATAAATTAAATTCTTCAGCAACGGCTTTAACAGCAGTTTCAACTAACTCTCTATCAATACTACATGAAACACTTATTTCAGAAGTAGTTACTTGATAGAAATTTACATTAGCTTTGCTTAAAGATGAAAAGAATCTTCCAGCTATACCAGAGTTATTAATCATTCCAACTCCAACAATAGAAATCATTCCTAAATTGTCATTATAATCAACTTCAGCTTCTGGAATAGTTTCTTTTACTTTTTCAATAACTTGTTCTAATAAATATTTTTCATCAGATTTACAACTAAATGAAAGATCAACATGACAGTCTTTAGTCATATTTTGTGTAATCATATTTATATTTAATCCTCCAGCATCAACAATTGAAAATATTTTAGAAATTTTTTCAGGTGAATAACCAATATTTAATATTCTTGTAATAATAATTTCTTTTGTAATACTAATTCCTGTAACTAATTTTTCTTCTAATGCATTAATTGTATTCATGATATAAGTTCCTCCAGATTCACTTAAAGATTTCCCGACAAATATAGGCACATTATATTTTTTACCTATTTCCACAGCTCTAGTTTCCATAACTCCAGCTCCCAAATTAGACATTTCCATCATTTCTTCATATGATAATTGTTCTATAAACTTAGCTTTTGGGTGTAGTCTAGGATCAACACTGTATATTCCATCTACATCAGTATAAATTCTGCATTCGCATTTTAAAGCTGCAGCTAATGCAACAGCACTAGTGTCAGAACCTCCTCTTCCAAGAGTTGTTATATCTCCATGTTCATTGATTCCTTGAAAACCAGCAACGATTACTACTTTTCCTTCATTAAGATATGCCTTTATTCTATCTGTATTAATACTTTTAATTTTACTTTTTGTGTGCACTCCACTAGTTAAAATATTTGCTTGAGATCCTGTTAAGGAAATAGCTTTTGTTCCCATGGAATTAATAGCCATTGAAATAAGGGAAACAGTTTGTTGCTCTCCTGTTGATAGAAGAGAATCTAATTCTCTTTGATTAGGAGTTTCAGAAATATCTTTAGCTAATGAAATTAATTTATTTGTAGTTTTTCCCATTGCAGAAGCAACTATAACTATTTCATCATATTTAGTTTTCTTTAATTTTATTATATACTCAGCAATAGCTTTTATTTTGTCAATTGTGGCAACACTAGAACCTCCGTATTTTAGTACTACTCTCATTTGTAAATCTCCTTTGTTTTAAAAATTTAATTAAATAAAAAAGACCAACAGATTACAAACTGTTGGTCTAGTAATTTATACTAATGACGCATACTAAAGTCTAGTAAGACACAACAGAAAGCACAACATTGAATAATCAATGACAGTAACACAACTTTTAATTATGTCCCCAATATAAACTTACCTAAGGTTCATACTTCGGCAATTTTCCCTTTCACTATATTTCAAAATTTTAGGTAAACTCTATATAGCTACTAATGTCAATTGCTCCTCAATCTGATTCTTATTTAATTAAGGTGTATTATACACTTATAACAGGCAAAATAAAAATATATTTTATAAATGAATAGTATTGATATAATATATTTTATTTAATTGCTATTTTTGATTAAACTTGTTTTAATTAGATAAAGAAAAAAATTAGGAGGAGAAATATGAAAAAAAAAATATTAAATTCAGCAAATAAGATAGGAAATTTTGTTATTGATGTTAGAAGGGAATTACACAAGTACCCAGAATTAGGTTTTTCTCTTCCCAAAACAACTGAAATAATTTGTAAAATATTAGATAATTTAAAAATAGATTATCAAAAAAATATAGGTGAAAGTGGTATTGTTGCAAACATAGAAGGGAAAGATAAAAATATAACTTTAGCTTTTAGAGCAGATATGGATGCATTACCAATAATTGAAGAAACTGAATTTGAATTTAAATCAGAACATTATGGGAAAATGCATGCATGTGGGCATGATGCTCATATGAGTATTTTACTTGGGGTGGCAAAAGTTATTTCAGAAAATAAAGAAGAGCTTCCATGCAATGTTAGATTAATATTTCAACCAGCAGAAGAAACAACAGGAGGAGCAGTTCCAATGATAGAAGAAGGGGTTCTTAAAAATGTGAATGGAATATTTGGGTTACATGTTGATCCTTCTATAAATGCAGGAAAGATAGCAATTAAGTATGGAGCTATGAATGCAGCTTCAACAGGGATAAAAATAAAAATTAAAGGGAAAAGTTGTCATGGAGCTTATCCAAGTACTGGAATTGATGCAATAGTTATAGCAGCTCAAGTAATAACTGCTCTTCAAACAATAGTTAGTAGAAATATAGATTCAAGAGAATCGTTGGTTTTAAGTTTTGGGAAAATTATAGGTGGAGAAACTGAAAATGTAATAACAGGGGATGTTTTATTAGAAGGAACTATTAGGACTCTTTCTAATAGTTTGAGAGATTCTATAAAACCAAAAATAAAAAATATGGTTGAAATGATTTGTGAAGGAATGGGAGCTATAGGAGAAGTAGAATATAGAGACAGTTATATGGCTCTTATAAATAAAGATGAATTTGTAGATTTAATAAAATTAAGTGGAAATGAAATTTTAGGATTTGAAAATGTTAAAGAAAAGAAAGTTCCAGAAATGGTAGTTGAAGATTTTGCATATTATTTGGATAAAGTTCCAGGTGCTTTTTTCAATCTTGGAGTAGGGAAAAAAGGAGAGGAAAATAAACCTTTACATAATGGTTTATTTTCGATTGAGGAGTCATCATTAAGCTTAGGAGTTAAAGTTCAAATTATGAATTTATTAAAAGCTTATGATTATTTAAAAAATATATAAATAAAAAGGAAATGTATTACATTTCCTTTTTATTTTGCTTTTATAATTTTTAAATTTTTATCTAATAAATATTTTAATCTTAATTTTCCATTTTTAAGAATAATAACTTCGGCATATTTTGCATTTTGGAAGAGATATCTTTGTCCTTCTTGAAAGAAAAAAGAATTGGCTCCAATATCTAGAGTGCTATAAGTTTTAATGAAATAGATTAATTTTTCATTGGTAGATAAAGGAGTTAAAGAATTTTGAATATCCATGTAGTGTCCTATGTTTTGTTCGTCTATATAAATTTTAATATATCCTTTTTTTAAGTTTTTAAGGTCTTTATAACTATCATTTATTATTTGATAATCAAGATTCATATAATCTCCTTGAATTAAAGATCTTGGGTCAACAGGACTAAGTTTTAAATAAAAAGAATATTTTTTTAAGTTAGTTTCTTCTTTAGACACAGAATATCCAAAAGTAATTAATAATAAAAAAATGTTTGAAAGAACAAGTATTTTTTTCATTATTTAACCTCCAATTTTAATTTGTTAAGAAGATAATATCCTAGAAATAATAAGGCGCTACTTTCCAAAAGCATATATGATTTTTTAATTAATGTTATATCTAAATTATAATAATAACTTATAATTTGACCTCCTAGAAAAAGAATTGAAATTATTAACATTTTTTTTTCTTCTTTGAAAATATAAAACAATGTAAACATTATTCCTAAATTAATAAATTCTAAATTAGTAAGACTACCATTTAAAATAAAAAATTCAATTAAAAGAATAATTAACCCTATTGAAATTAAAAGATTAATATTTTTTTTATGAAAAATTTTATAAAAAATAATTAAAGATATTCCCATAATTAAGAGATCAATTATATAAATACCAATATGAATTTTATTATTTAAATAAATTGAAAAAATAGATATCATAGCTGATATTTCAGTACCTCTAAGTATTCTTTTTAATTTATTATTTAAAAAGTTATTGTAAAGTAAAGATATTAATAAAATAATTAAAGGAATAATAACAAAGATACTTTCAAATTTATAAGGAATAATATTAGAAAAATAAAGTCCAAAAATTAAAGTAGGAACAGAAAGAAAATCTAAAGCCATAGATTTTCTTACAATCCAAAAAGTTCCATAAATTATCCAAATAATTAAAATTCCAATTAATTTATTAGAAGTAATTGTTTCCATAATTCCTAAAAATATTAAAATAAGTCCAGAAATAAAAGTAATTATTTCAATAGTTTCTTTTTTAAATTTTAAATATTTAGGTGAAAAGCTAGCTATAAAAACAAGAAAAATTCCTCCCAAGTAAAAGCCTAATTCTTTAAGTCCTAATAGAGAACTTAAGCCTAAGAAAAATAAAATAGTAAGAATTATTAAAAATGTTTTAAAAAATCCTATAAAACTTTGTGTAAAAAAAGAATTTTTATATTTTTTTGAAATTATTATTAAACTAATAAGAAATAGACAAATAATAAAGAATATTCCCAAAATAGCAGTCTCAAGAGAATAGAAGTTGAAACCTATAACATTATTAATAACAAAAGAACTTATGACAAAAGTAATAGAAGTTATTTGAAATATTTTTATTTCTGGTTTATCTAGAGTTTTTTTATTTAAGAAAAAAAATGAAATCATAACAATTATAAAAATAATTCCAAGAATGGATTTGTCATAAAATTTAATTCTAGATGAAACTAAAGAAGAACAAAAACCAAGTGTTAAAAAAATAATTGATGAAAAGGATATTAAATTGTAAAAATATCTTTTAATAGGTGAAGACATTTTTTTTGATAATATTATATATATAAAAAAACAAAAGAAAAGAAATATTCCTCCAGAAAATAGAACTAGTATAGAATCATCATAGAAAAAGTCAATATATTTCATAATTGAAATTGTAAATATAGTAATATTTAAAATCCAAAGAGGGTAAAATTTTTCTATTATTGAAAATAAAATAATAAAAAATCCCCAATTACGAAATAAAATATAAGAATCTGCTCCTGTTTGGTAGATTTGTCCAAATACAGCAAAAAGAGATCCTATAAAAAAAGAAGATGAAAATAAGCAAAGCTGACGATATTTTTTATTTTTTTGAAAAAATAGCCAACCGATAATTCCAAGTAATATTAAAAATAAGGGTAACGATAATTTTTCATAATTTCCCATATAATTCCAATTATAAGCAAAGAAAAAACTTGTTCCAGTAAGTAAAAATAATATAGCAAAAGATAAAAATAAGTTTTTTAATTTAAGAAACATAGAGGCCTCCAAATTTTATTAAATATTATAGTATTAAAATTATTTTGATTATATCATAAAAATAAATTTTTAATAACTAAAAATTTATTTTAAAACTAGAAATACAATAGTAATTTTAAAGAAAGTTTTGTATAATAAAATAGATAAATTGTATTTTTTGTGAAAATATAAAAATTTTAATCAAAGGAGACATGAATGAAAAATATAAAAAAAGTATTATTTTTTATATGGGTATTAGTTTTTCAAATAAGTATAATCTGTAACGCTTTGGCTAAAGAAAATAATGATCAGTTGATTAAAATTGGGTATATGGAATTTAGTGATTTTAATAAAATTGATAAAGAAGGAAATGCAAGTGGTTATGCCTATGAGTATATAAAAAAACTGGAAAAAAAGGGAAATATAAAAATAAAATTAATTTCAGGATCTTGGGATGGGATAGTAAAAAGTTTAGAAAATGGTAATCTTGATTTAATAATGTTAGGTCATATAACAGAGAAAAGAAAAAAGAAGTATGATTTTTCAAGATATAGTATGGGATATTCTAAAGGAATAGTTTATACAGAGCCAAAAAATGAAATTTATTATCAAGATTATAAAAATTTTAATAATAAAAAGATCGGATATTCTTGTGATCCTTTAGGGGAAAGATTTTTAGAATATGCAAAAGAAAATAATTTTAAATGTGAATTGATTAGATTTTCTTCAAGATTTAAAGCTGAAGAAGCATTGCAGAAACAAAAAATAGATATGATAGCTTCTGAAATAATGGAATATTCATCAACATTGAGAGCGGTAGATTATTTTGATTTATCACCTCTTTATGTTATGGGGTTAAAAGGTAGTGGTAAAATAGAACTATTTAATAAAGCTCAAAGAAAATTATATGAAGATAATCCTTTATTTAATACAAGTCTTATAAAAAAATATTATTCAAAAATTTATAATGAAAAAACACAACTTACAAGAGAAGAAAAAGAGTTTTTAAAAATTAAACCAGAGTATACCGTAGCAGTATTACCAAATCGATTTTTTTTATCACATTATGACAATAAAACTAAAAGATATGAAGGTATTCAAGCGGATATAATAAGAGCAATATCTAAAAAATCAGGGATAAAGTTAAAGATAAAAGGCACTAAGAATGGAGAAAATTTATTAACAAGTATTGAAAATAAGAGTACAGATATGTCTATAGGGCTTCAAAAAACAGAAAAGCTATTGTCTAATGAACAATTAGTTTTTGCTAAAAAATTAATTAAAATGCAATGGTCTTTTGTATATGAAAAAGATAGAAAAATAAATTTTAATAGAAAACAGATAATAGGTATTCCAAAAAATTTTTTATCAGTACGTGAATTTATAAAAAAAACTAAGCCAAATTGGATAATAAGAGATTTTAAAACTATAGAAGAGTGTTTTAGAGAAATTCAAAGAGGAGATATTAGTTGTACCGTTGTTAGTAATCTTGACGCACAATATTATTTACAAAATCCAAGATTTAAAGATTTAAAAATATATCCTATGCCTGTGATGGATAATTCTATGAATTTAGTTATATCATCTGATGTAAATCCTTTAGTGAAAAGGATATTGGACAAAACAATAATAAGCATGGATGAATCTATTTTTAAATCAATTGTAACTAAAAATGTAATGGAAGTTCATTATAAAATGGATTTTTCAACATGGCTTTATGCTTATAGATATGATTTGATGTTATCTTTTATTACGATATTAATATTACTTTATGGATTTCTAGTTCATTCTATGAGAATGCATAAAAAAAATAAAGAATTAGATAAAGCTAATTTAGCAAAAACTAACTTTTTAGCTAGAATGAGTCATGATATGAGAACTCCTTTAAGTGCAGTAATAGGTTTGTCTAACTTTGGAATAGATGAAACTAAAGATATAAAAACTAAAAAATATTTTAGACAAATTAAAGAAAGTTCAGAATATTTATTAGAACTTTTAACAGATGTTTTGGATCTTCAAAGATTAGAATCAGAGAATATATTTTTAAAAAATAAAGTTCAAAAAATAGGTGGAGTTTCTAATAAAGTTCAAACAATAATTAGAACTAAAGCTTTAGAAAAAAATATAGATTTTCAAATAGATACAGAAGAAATAGATAGAGAATATTATTCTAAATTTGATTCTAAAAGAGTAGAACAGGTATTGATAAATTTATTAAATAATGCGATAAAATATACTCCTTCAGGAGGAAAAGTTATATGGAAAACTAGATTTTTTGTTGAAAATAAAAGACTAACAATTATTGATGAAATATCTGATAATGGAATAGGAATATCTAAAGATTTTCAAAAAATAATGTTTAATGCATTTTCTAGAGAAAAAAATAAAGATACTTCAGAAACTGATGGAGTAGGGTTAGGACTTTCGATTTGTAAGAGGATTGTAGATGCTATGGGAGCGAAAATCTATTGTAAAAGTAAAGTGGGAGAAGGGACAACTTTTAAAATTATAGCTACTTTTGATTTGATAGATAAAAAAAGAATTAAAGGAAAAAAAGAGGAAAATTATCATAGAATAGATTTTGATAAATTTAAAGGTAAAAAAATATTAATATGTGAAGATATTGAAATAAATGCTAAGATTGTAATGAAAATATTAGAAAATCATAATTTTGATTATGCTTGGGTAAAAAATGGTAGGGAGGCTGTAGAAATAACAAGGGAAAATATATTCCATGCAATTTTAATGGATATAAGAATGCCTATAATGGATGGATTAGAAGCGACAAGTAAAATAAGAAATTTTAATAAAAAGGTTCCTATTATAGCATTATCTGCTAATGCTTATGATGAAGATATGGAAAAATCTTTCAAAGTAGGGATGAATAGTCATATAGGTAAACCTATAAATATAAAGGAGCTTATTATAGCTTTACATAAATTAATATAAGAATTTAATTTCATAAATATTAAGATTAAAGAAAGAGAATTAGTTTTTTCTCTTTCTTTATTTTTATTGACAAATAAAAATAAAGATGGTATACATATAGAAACACCCCCGTGCAGGGGGGGTAGAGGAGGATGTTTATAAAATGAATGAAGAAAGAAAAAAAGCATTACAAACTTTGAAAATAGCTAGAGGACAGGTTGAAGCTGCAATTAAGATGATAGAGGATAATAGATATTGTATTGATATTTCTAATCAGATTTTAGCTTCCCAATCTCTTTTAAAAAAAGCAGATATATTAATAATTAAGCAACATATGAAACATTGTGTAAAAGAATCATTTAAGAACAATAATGAAGATGAAAAAATAGATGAGGTTATAAAACTTTTAACCAAAATGATGGGAAAATAAAAGGAAGGGATTACTATGATGAAAAAAATATTGAAAATTCAAGGAATGACATGTGCTGCTTGTGCAAAAACTGTTGAGAGAGTTAGTTTAAAATTAGATGGGGTTACTAAAGCAAGTGTTAATTTAACTACAGAGGAACTAAGTATTAGTTATAATGAAGGATTAGTTTCAGAGAAAGAAATAAAAAAAGTTATTGAAAATGCAGGTTACACAGCTTTAAGTAAGGAAGAATTTCCTTCTTTTGAAGAGAGGAATAAAGAAAAACAAAGTGAAATTAAATTGCTTTGGAAAAGATTTTTAGCAGCAGCTATATTTACAGTACCTCTTTTATATATATCTATGGGACATATGTTCGGTTTAGCTTTACCCAATTTTTTAAACCCAATGATAAATCCAGTTAATTTTACATTATCTCAATTAATATTGACATTACCTGTTGTAATATTTGGATATAGATTTTATACAGTAGGAATAAGGACTTTAATTAAAGGAAATCCTAATATGGATTCATTGATAGCAATAGGAACTGGAGCAGCTTTTCTTTATGGAGTATATGCAGCATATCAAGTTATGATTGGAAATATAATTTATGCAAAAAATTTATACTTTGAATCAGCTGCAGTTATTATAACTTTAATATCTTTAGGAAAATATTTAGAAGCAGTTTCGAAAGGTAAAACTTCAGAAGCAATAAAGAAATTAATAGATTTAGCTCCTAAAATAGCAACGATTATTAGGGAGGAAAAAGAAGTTACTATTCCTATAGAAGAAGTCCAAGTTGGAGATATAATAATAGTAAAACCTGGAGAAAAGATTCCAGTAGATGGAAAAATTATAAGTGGAAATACTTCTGTTGATGAGTCTATGATTACAGGAGAAAGTATTCCGGTTGAAAAAAATATTGGGGATAATATAGTAGGTGCAAGTATTAATAAAAATGGATTTATAAAATATAGAGCAATAAAAATAGGAGAAGATACTACTCTTGCTCAAATAATAAAATTAGTCGAAAATGCTCAAGGTTCAAAAGCTCCTATAGCTAATTTAGCAGATGTTATAGCGGGATATTTTGTACCAACGGTCATAGGGTTAGCCCTTTTATCAAGTTTAGCTTGGTATTTTATAGGAGGGGAAACAGTTAAGTTTTCTTTAACTATTTTTATATCAGTATTAGTTATAGCTTGCCCTTGTGCTTTAGGACTAGCAACTCCAACAGCTATAATGGTAGGGACGGGGAAAGGTGCAGAAAATGGAGTTTTAATAAAAAGTGGAGTAGCTTTAGAAAAAACTCATGAAGTTGAGATGGTAATTTTTGATAAAACAGGAACAATTACAGAAGGAAAACCTAGATTAACAGATATAATTAATTTAGGGAATTTAGAAGAAAATAAATTATTACAATTAATAGCATCAGCTGAAAAAGGATCAGAACATCCTCTAGGAGAAGCTATTGTTAATGAAGCTATAGAAAGAGGAATAGAATTAAAAAAAGTGTCTTCTTTTGAAGCGATTCCAGGACATGGTATTGAAGTAAAAATAGAAGGTAAAAAGATATTAGCTGGAAATCTAAAACTTATGAAAGATAAGAAAATTAAATTAAAAGATTTAAAAGAGGCGTCAGATAGATTAGCTATGGAAGGTAAAACTCCAATGTATATAGCTGTTGATAATGAAATTGCAGGAATAGTAGCAGTGGCAGATACAGTTAAAAAAAATAGTAGAAGAGCTATTGAAAAATTACATGAAATGGGAATTAAAGTAGCGATGATAACAGGAGATAATAAGAAAACAGCAGAAGCCATAGGTAAGCAAGTAAATATAGATACAATTCTTGCTGAAGTTCTTCCGGAAGATAAATCAAAAGCAGTTAAAAAATTCCAAGGATATAATACAAAAGTTGCAATGGTAGGAGATGGAATAAATGATGCTCCAGCTTTAGCACAAGCAGATATAGGAATAGCAGTTGGGAGTGGAACAGATGTTGCTATTGAATCAGCAGATATTGTTCTTATGAAAAATGATTTAAGAGATGTTCCTACAGCTATTTTATTGAGCAAAAGTACTATAAAAAATATTAAACAAAATTTATTTTGGGCTTTTGCTTATAATACATTAGGTCTTCCTGTTGCTATGGGAGTTTTACATTTGTTTGGTGGGCCTTTGCTAAATCCAATGATAGCAGGAACGGCTATGAGTTTTAGCTCTGTATCTGTTGTAACTAATGCTCTTAGATTAAAAAGATTTAAAATAGAGGAGGATATTATGAGAAAAGAAGTTTTAATAGAAGGGATGAGTTGTATGCATTGTGTAAAGCATGTGACAGATGCTTTAAATGAAGTTTCAGGAGTAACAGATGTTAAAGTTGATTTAGAAACAAAAATAGCAGTTTTTAACGTTTTAGATAACATTAATGATGAAATTATAAAAAATACTATTGAATCAGCAGGGTATAAAGTTATTAAAATAAGTTAATAAAAATAAATTAAGGGGAAAATATTTTCCCCTTAATTAAATAGTAAAGATATATGAGTTTGTTTGAGAAAAAATCCATAACACCTTGACACATATTATTATTCAAAATATCTATTAAATTTCCTTTTTTTTAATTTGCTTTTAATTAAAAAAATAAAAAAAAGCTTTACAAATTAAGAATTACGGGCTATAACCATAGTAGTGTTTTAGATAAAAAATAAGGAGGAGAGGTATGACAAAAAAGGAATTTATAGCAGATATTGCTGAAAATGGAGCAATAGCAAAAAAAGATGCGGAAAAAGTGGTAAATTTATTTTTAGATACAGTTTCAGATAACCTAGAAAAAGGAAATTCAGTTAGTTTTGTTGGTTGGGGTAAATGGGAAGTAGTAAAAAGAGAAGCAAGAGAAGTCAGAAATCCTCAAACAGGTAAAAAAATGAAAATAAAAGCAAAAAAAGTTGTTAAATTTAGAGTGGGAAAAACTTTAGAAGATAAAGTTGCTAAATCAAAAGCTAAAATAAAATAAAAAAGATGAAAATAGAGTGAAATTAATTCACTCTATTTTTTTATTTATAAATTTAAGCGTTGAGTAAAACAATGTAATAATTTAAATATCCTGCAAAGCTTAACCAAATTATATATGGTAACTGTAAAACCCCTGCAAATTTATTTAGTTTAAAAAAATTGAATGTCATCCATATTACGCTTAGTAATAAGAACATATGTAAATAAAATCCTGGAATAATTAAATTGAATTTAAAAAATACAAATGGCCAAGCAAAGTTGGCTATTAATTGGATAAAAAAACTAGTTACTGCAAATTTATTTCTTCTTTTTTCAAGAATTAAATAAAATCCTATTCCCATAAAAGTATAAAGAAAAGTCCAGACCAATGGAAAAACAAAAGAAGGTGGAGCAAACTCAGGAAGAACAAGTTTCTCATATAATTCAACTGAATTTTGATTGAAAAATCCAGAAACCCCTCCAGATATAGCAGGGATTAAAAGACAAAAAAGAAACTTAGGTAAATTGAATTTTTTCATAAAAAGCCCCCTTAAATTAAAGTAATATAATTATATATATATTATACCCTAAAAAAATAAAATTACAAAATTATCTGTTTTAGCTACTTTATGAATTTAAATTTTTTAAAATATTTGATATAGCAATAGATGCAACTCCTTCTAATGCAGCATTTATTTTATTATAATCTTTAATATATTCATCTATTTCATAATGTTTGGTCTTTGAATTAAAAGTAGTAATGTTTTCAATGTCCTTAAAGACAATTTCATTATTATTGTCACTTATTTTAGCTTCAATAACCATTATAGGTTTTAGTTTTTTCGAAAGTCCTTGTCTTTGTCCGAAACCGTATAGTCTAACAATAAATTTTATTTCAAATTCTGAATTATCAGAATTATTTATTCCTGCTTTTTTTAATTCTTTGTTTGCTGATTTTAAAACAATATTTTCTATATTAATATTATTTTCTATCATAACTTTAATAAATTTTTCTTTTTTATTATCCATGCTATTTGCTAAAAAATCTCCAAGAAGACTATTTAATCCACCTTTTACACTACTTTGCATATCACTAAAAAACATATTATCTTTAATTATTACTGTTTTAGACAATTTTAATGACCTTGATTGTTTAAAGCTATTTAATTTTCTATTAGCAGGAGAACAACTGAATAGTGTTAAAGTTAATATTAATAATATAAAATTCTTTTTCATTTTATTTGCTCCTTTTTATAAGTTTAATAATTTTTTATTTTAAAAGTGATTATGATTATTTTAACACTGCAACTATATTTTAGTCAAAAAAAGTTATATTTAAAGTGAACTAATGTATAAACTTTTTTTAAAGAGAGATTATTTTTTTTCAGCTATAAAAGTTGATATTAAAATTAAACTTCCTCCACATAGTTGAAAGATATTGATAGGTTCTTTTAGATAAAATATAGATATAAAAACTGCAAATATAGGAGTTATGTAACTTAAGATTGCAACGCTTTGTCCAGGTATATTTTTAATGCAAGAAAAATAAATAAAAAAAGCAAATCCTGTATGTATAACTCCGATAACAATTAAATTTATTGATGAGATTATATCTAATCCTTTAAAATTAAAGTTTTCAAATATTAATAGATAAAATAGTAATATAATAATTGCAGAAAAAAATTGACCTAAAGTTTGTTCTAGAGAAAAAATATCTTCTAGAGATTTATTAATAATAATTACAACAGAATAACAAATAGCGGTTAGGAGGCCGTAGCAAATCCCTAAAGTGTGATTATATATAATGCTACTACTAGAATCATTGCTATTGTAAAAAATTAAAATCATACCAAATATAGAAATTAGAATACAAATTATTTTTTTTATGTCAGGTTCTTCTTTCAAGAATAAAATAGATAAAAAAAGCATAAAGATAGGAGCACAATAACAAGCAATAGTTGCTATTGAAAGAGTTGTATATTTATATGCTTGAAATAAAAAAAGCCAATTTAATCCTAGTAAAAAGCCTGAAGAAATTATTTTTCTTTTGTTATATATAATTTGTGTTAGAAAAATTTTTTTATTTTTGATTAAAGCTATAAAAACTAAAAATATAAATCCAATTATTGCTCTTATAAATGCTATTTTTCCAGAATCTAAATGTATTTTTTTTACAAAAACTCCAACAGTTGAAAATAATATGAGAATAAAAATAAATTTTAATTTATTCATGAAATCTCCTTTATAAAAAAGATAAGAAAAAATCTCGAGTTTCCTCGAGATATTAATCTATTCTTGAATTAGTTTAATGTAATAAGGGGTTCTTCTTGAAGAAATTAACTTTTCTTGATTGAACCACCATTTATTTTGCAAAGTTTCAAAAGTGAATATTAAAGTTTCTTCATCTTTATTAGAAGCAATAATAGGTTGATCAAGTCCATATAAAGGATCTAGTGTATAAAGACTACTTCTTCCTTTATAATTTTTCTTTGTTCCTACAAAGTTAGAAATAATAGTGTAAGCTTGAGAACTTAAAGCGGTAGAATCCCATAAAGTCATAGCTCCTTTAGGATATTTTTTAGCTGAAACGATTTTATTTATTTCCATATTGCTTCCGTATTGACCATACCAGGCTGAAGGGATAGCTATTATATCTGCTCTATTAATTGCTAAAACTCCTGATGCTTCGGGATACATGACATCTTCTCCAATTAAAATACCTACTTTTCCTAATTTTTCTGATTTGAAAACTGATAATTGATTTCCTTTAGTAGCCCATCTTTCATCTGTTTTACTTAAATGAGTTTTTTGATATGCACCGATTTTATTACCACTTTCATTAATGAAAATAGCACTGTTATATAACTTATCGTCTTGATTTTCTATTAATCCAAAAATTATACAAATATTATTTTCTTTAGCTAAATTAGAAAAATAATTGAAGGAATTATCATTTGCTTTTTCTGAAAGTTTTTTTATTTCTTCCAATTTCAAATTATCTGTTGGTCCGATTAAAGATAATTCAGGTAAAACAATAAGATTTATATTGTCATTTTTCTTTTTAGCTTTTTTGATTAGGTTAGAAACTTTTATTTTATTATATTCTTTATCTCCTACTTTAGGTTCATATTGTAAAGAAGCTGCTATAACTTTATTTGAATTTATATTTTTAGTGTAATCCCAAGGAGAAAGATAAAGCATTAAATCTTTATATAATTCAGGACGTCTTTTTTCTAGAGCTAATCTATTTTTATTATTATATTTTTTAGGGTCAATAGTTGCATAAATTATAGTAGATTCATCAATATCTTCTTCCTTTGTCATTAAGATAGGAGCTTCATTTAATTTTTTACCTTCTGGTGTCCAAATAGCACTTCCTCCTATCATATGAAACCCATTTTCTGTGTTTGATCTGTTAGCACTAACTACATAAAACCCATTTTGTTCTGCTCTTGCAGGTAAAGCAGAAATTGCTTGGGCTGATGAATTGGTAGGGAAAGCAAGAATATTAGCTCCTTGAATTCCTGCAAGGCGAGCACTTTCAAAATACGCGGAATCCATACAAATATTGATAGCTATTTTCCCTAAATTAGTTTCATAAACAGGAACTCCTAAATCTCCCCAAGCAGCCCAATGTTCTTCGCTTTCCCATTGGTGAGTTTTTCTATATTTTCCAATATATCCATTTGGTCCAACTAAGGCGGCAGAGTTATAATATAAATCTGTTGTTTTATCTATTTCTGGCATCCCAAAAATAATATAAGCATTGTATTTTTCGGTTAGCTTAGAAAATTTATCTGTGGTTTTACCAGGAAGAGAATCTACGAATGGTTTGATAGTAGATCTATTCTTATAGTAATAACCAGTTGTTGCCATTTCAGGAGCTACTACAAGTTTAGCTCCATTTTTAAAAGCTGTTTCAGTAACTTTTAATAAAGCATTTACATTTTTATCGAGTTCATTTAGTTGAGGGTTAAATTGAATGCTGGCCACTTTAAATGAGTTTTTAATTTTTTTATTATTTTCTTTTTTCTTGAAGCATCCAGAAAAAATAGATAGAAGAGTACATAAGATAAGTAAACTGAAAATTTTATTTTTTTTAATCTTAAAGTAGGTCATATAAATTCTCCTTTTATAGTTTTTAATTAACAATAAAGATGGATTTATATCCATCTTTATTGAGAGTATATATTTTTAAATTTGATTAATCATTAACTGCTGTAATTATTTCTGCTTCTCCTTCTCTTAATTGATTCATTGGCATTTTATAAGAACCATATTTAAATTTGCAAGTTAATAGCATTATAACTCCAATGGTAACAAGAACAGCTCCAACTGGGATTACACCCAAAGATACAGCAAAGACAGGAACCATAGTAACTATAAATAATTCAACTATAGATTGAAGAGTATATGCAGTTCCAAAATCACTTAATGTTCCACTTTTCATTTCAGGATCTACGATTCTTAAAAGAGTAACTCCAACTGCAACTACTCCAGTAATATATCCAAAAATAAATATAGATCTTTCAAACCAGAAGTTTCTAAATAATCTTCTACCTACAAAGAAAACTAAAATACATGGCCAAGCAATACCAACTGCAACAAGAACAAGGATAGGACCAATAAATTCTAATACAACTGATAATTTTATAGTAGCGATACCAAAAGCAACTAAATAATCAGTAACTCCACTGCCTGTTCTATCAATTATTCTTTTATCTACATATGTTCCATAACCAGTTTTATTTAAAATAGCTTGAATAAAAACTCCAACAATCATAGTAACACACATTAAAGGAACTTCTACTTTAGGAAAATAAGGTTTATATCCATAATAAATAGCATAACCTATTCCAGTAGTCATAAGTATTAAACCAATATGCCAAGCTAAAGGATCCATGGCCATAGGATGAACTGTTTCATCTCCCATTGTTTGTCTTTTTTCTAAAGGGATCATTCCTGTTTTACATTCTTGAGGTAAAGCACCTATACTTTTAACTAATCTTGTAGCGCCTTTTCTAGTAGCGTAGTTAATACAAATTATTCCACCAAAAATTCCACTTAAAAGACCTAAAGTAGCAAAAGTTTGACCTATTACAACTCCATCATTTCTACCAAGTAAGGTGTTAATAGTTCCTCCTATAGCAGCTGCATATCCGTGTCCGCCCATAAATCCTGCAGGAAGAAGAACTGCTATTTCAGAAAAGACATTTGGAAATAAGAAAATTACCAATGCACCACCTACTAAACAAGCTAATCCAAAACATAATATTTCACTAGACATATTTATTAAGAATGTGTCGCCTACTTTATGTACTGTTTCTTTTAAGCTAAACTTTTCTTGCTTACCTAAAAATATACCAGCAAATAAAACACAAACTAATAAATAAGGATAAGATCCTGTTTTACCACTGAATGGTAAAATGTTTAAAAATTGTGGACCTCCAAATAATCCTAGGAAACCGGCTACTAATGAAGAAGGAATATAATAATTTTGTAAAAATTTTATTTTACTTCTCATGATTTGTGCAATAAATAAAAGACCTGACATAATACTGAAATCTAACAACATTGAATACGGCGTGAAATTCATTTTTACCCCCTTGTTTTGTATAGTATAAACATCAAAAATATTAGATCTTAATATTATAGACAGAAGGAATATCAATATCTAATATCTTGATAAAGCTAGAATTTCTAGCTTTATCAAGGTGATTTTATTTATTTTAATTATTTAAGAAATTTAGCGAAGAAATTATCTAGATTATTCATTAATTCTAAGAATTTAGGATCTTCATCAAACATCCATTCATTATGTTTTCCTTCAACAAAGTATAACTCTTTAGGTTCATTTGCAATTTTATATGCTTCATCAGCTTCTATTCTGTCATGAAGTTCATTGTATTTTCCATGTCCTACAAATATTCCACATTTAAGTCTTTTTAAAGCATCTTCTACATTAAATCTAAAGAAAGAATCTGCTATTGCTGTTGACATTGCTGTAGGGAATGATTCTCCAGCATCACCATCGGCTATTTTATCTACTCCACCATTTATTTTTTTAAGAGTGTTATCTACATAGAAATCTCCAGATTCAGTAATATTAGGATAAGCAACATAAGGATGTCTCATAACTAAGTCACCAGTAGTAGCTCTAGTCATTTTATCTTCTTCTAACATTTCAAGTGCTCTATGATATTTATCATTTCCCATACCCATTCTCATCCAACGATCACCATCTACAAAAGAGTTAAGTGTAGCAACTACTTTAACAGTTGGTTCACGTCTAGCACATTCTATACAAACAGCACCTCCAACTCCCCAACCGATTAATCCTATTTTATCTTTGTCAATTTCAGGTTGAGCTTTAGCAAAGTTGATAGCTGCACAAATATCTTCAACTTCTCTTTCTAATGTAGTGTATTTCGCTATTCCTTCAGTTGGTTTAAATCCTCTATAATCAAACCCTATACAAATGTAACCTTTTTTTACTAAGTTTCTTGAGAATAGTTCAGGGTAAACTACTTTTATTCCTGTCCATCCTGAGTTAGCGATAACTACTGGTCTTTTTTCTCCTTCTTTGTAATCATCTGGATAATAGATAGATCCTAAAACTTTGTCACCTTCACTGTAAAAAACTACGTCTTTTTGTTTCATTTACATCACTCCTTGTTTGAATTATTTTCATTTTTATATTTGGTTTCTTTTGATACATCTATTAAATCACAGCTAAAAGAATTTGTCAAACCTTTTTTTGATAAAAAAGTTTTTAAAAACTTTTTTATGCTTCTTTCTTTTCTTTTTTTGGGCAGTTACCTTGGGAAAATTTATAAAATAAATTTTAGAATATTTATTTATTTTATAGATTATGTTATGATAATTTTAGATAAAGGTTTAATTAAAAAAATTCCTTTTTATATTTGATTTCTTTTGATGATAAAAAATATAAAAAGGAGATTAATTATGAAAGAAAAAAATAAGGATATTATAAAAAGATTATTAGAAGGAGCCTATGATCTTCATACTCATACAGAACCTTCTGCTTTTAATCGAGCTTTGGATGATTTTGATTTAGTTAAAGAAGCAAATGAATTTAAGATGGCAGGAGTTTTAATAAAGAGTCATTATGAACCTACTCAGTCAAGAGCAGCTTTAGTGAATTTAAAGAGTAACTTAAAAACAAAAGCTTACGGGGGAATAGTTTTAAATTGGCCAAATGGAGGATTAAATCCTTACGCAGTAGAAAATGCTTTGAAAACTGGAGCAGTTATAGTATGGATGCCCACAAGGGATTCTGAAAATTGTTTAAAGTATGGGGATATGCCTGGAGATTTTTTTAAAAGACCAGGAATTTCAGTATTAGAAAAAAAAGGAAAATTAAAACAAGAAGTTTATGAGATATTTAAAATAATGAAAAAATATAATGGATATTTAGCAACAGGACACTTAAGTGTCGAAGAATCTATTTTATTATGTGAAGAAGGAAGAAAATTAGGAGTTAATATGATTCTTACTCATCCTGAATGGCAAAGAACGATGATTGATGGAGAAACTCAAAAATATTTATCTAGTTTAGGAGTTTTAATAGAAAAGAATTGGTTAAATATTGCAGAACAATCAGTAACAGCAAAGGAAATGGCAAATAATATTAGAAGTGCAGGATTTGAAAATGTATATCTTTCAACAGATAGAGGTCAAAATGGTTTTGAAACACCAGTTTATGGAATGATGAAATTTATAGAAGTTTTACTTGAAGAAGGATTTACAGAAGAAGAAATTAGAACAATGGTTCAAGAAGTTCCTAAATTAATTGTAAATAGAATATCAAAATAAAAAGTCGCTATTAAGCGACTTTTTTTATGCTTTAGATTCCCAAATGAATAAATCTAATTTATCTAAATCTTTTTCTAATTTTTCAATATTTTTAGTTGATTCAGGAATTGTTTGTTTAGCAAGTTCAGCAACTAATGTTTCAACAATTACCAAAGCTGGTAAATTTCCAAGAGGACTATGGACCGAATTTGTATCAATAACTATATCTGCAAATTTAGCGATTGGATTTAAAGTTGTATTTGTAACTAATATGATTGGTATTTTTCTTTTGTGACAAATTTCAGCTAATTTAACAGTTTTTTTAGTACATGGCCAAATAGAAAAAACAACTAAAGTTTCATTTTTTTCAATTCTTAGAGCTCGATCATAAAGATAACTGTCATCAGTACTGAGTTGTCTTACTTTAGGATAAAATCTATTGACAGAAGCTTCCATATATAAACTTACAGGTCTAGAAGATCTAAGTCCTAGCAGATTAATCCATTTAGAATTAATCATTAATTTTATAGAATTGTTTATTTCTTCAATATTCTTAGGGGTTATAAAATTTTCTATTGTGTGAATGGTTTCATAACAAGTGGTAGTTAGAGGATCAGATTCTTCTCCTTTAACAATATGTTTAAAATTTTCTTTTATACTTCCATAAGAAGACATGGTATTTTTTAGCGAATATTCTAAAAAAGCATTTTTAAAATCATTATAAGATTCAAATTTAAGTAATTTCATAAATCTCATTACTGTTGTGGTAGCAACTCCTGCAGCTTCGGCAACTTCAGATGCAGTCATCATTCCAATTTCTTTGTAATTTAGAACAATATAGTCACATAATAACTTTTGTTTTTTGGGTACGACATCTTTAATTTCCATAATCTTTTCTATTATATCCATGGTTATTTAAACATAAATTAATTATGTTATCCTCCTTTGTTATAAAATATTAAACTAATTAAAGCCATTATAACATTGTAATAATATTTTAGTCAAAAAAAGTTAAAATAAAATTATAAAAATAAATATTAGTTGATAACTTATAGCACGTATAGTATAATTTTTATTAGATGGTATAATTTTAGTATTACTAGGAGGAAAAATGATAAATAAAAATTCTTCAGTTCCTTTGTATATACAGCTTGAAATCTTAATAAAAGATTATATAAAAACTAAAGAGATAAATCAAGGAGAAATAATTCCCTCTGAGAATGAATTATCTAAAAAATATAAAATAAGTAGGATGACCGTAAAAAAAGCATTAGATAATTTAGAAATAAAGGGAATTGTAGAAAGAAAAAAAGGAATAGGAACGTTTGTAAAATTTGAAGAAAAAAAGATAGAACTACCATTAAATAAAATAAATGGATTTAGTGAGAAAGTTATATCTATGGGATTAACTCCTGAAAATGAAGTTTTAAAATTTGAAGAAAAACATCCAGAGTATAAAATTTCAAAGGCGTTAGATATTCAAGGTAAAGAAAAGGTTTGGTATATGGAACGACTTAGAAAAGTTGAAGGGGTAGCAGCAGTTTTTGAAAAAAGTTATATAAGAAAAAAAATATTGCCAAATTTAAAAAAGAAAGATTTATATAAATCTAAATTTAATTACATAGAATTAAAAGGTTTGGAAATAGAAAAAAGTGAAAGGGAAATAATTGCAAAAATTCCTGAAGATGATATTGCAAATATTTTAGAGCTAAAAAGGAACGAACCAGTATTAGTAGCTGAATCTGTAACATATTTAAAAAATGGAGAAATTTTAGAATATTCTGAAATTTTTTACAATCAAAGAAAGTATAAATTTAAGTTGATAGCAAGAACATAGAGACCTCTTAGAGAACACTAAGAGGTTTTTTTATACTCTAAAATCAAAAAAATAGTTGACAAAAAATAATAAATGTTATATCATCCTTGTATAGACAACTATACAAATAATAAAAAAGAGGTGGGACATGAAGAAAAGAGTAGGGGACTTTTTACAAAAACTAGGAAAATCTCTAATGATGCCAATATCGATAATAGCAGCAGCAGGAATTTTTCTAGGATTAGCAGCAGCTTTACAAAATCCACATATTGTTGGAAATTTTGCGAATATTAAAATGATACAAATTGTAATAGGATTTATAAGAAAAGTATCAGGAAGTTTATTTGGAAATCTTCCAATATTATTTGCAATATCTGTAGCAATTGGGCTTGCTAAAGATGAAAAACCAACAGCAGCTTTTTCTGCAGTAATAGGTTTTATAGTTATGAATGTTGGAATTAATTATGCACTTAAAATATCAGGAATAACTCCTGGAACTGTTAATGTACAGGCACTTGTAAATTCTGGAATGGGAAAAGAAGCGGCAATTATGTATAATTCTCAATTCGGATATGAATTAGGAATATTTACTTATAGAACAAATGTATTTGGAGCAATTATATCAGCAATTATAACAAGTAAATTACATAATAAATATTATACTGTAAAATTACCAGATGCTTTAAATTTTTTCGGTGGGAAAAGATTTGTACCAATTATAACAGTAATAGTAATGTCAGTAGTAGGAGTTGTAATGGCAAATGTTTGGCCATTTATAGGAAAAGGAATAATAGGAGTTGGGACAATAATTCAAAAGACAGGAATAATAGGAACTTTTATATTTGGTTTTACAGAAAGAATATTGATACCAACAGGACTTCATCATATATTAAATCAAACAGTTAGATTTACTCCAATAGGAGGAGTTTATAATATGGGAGGACATCAATTTGTAGGAGCATTATCTATATTCAATGGAGCATTAGCAAATCCAGGAATGATACCAGATGAAATTGTAAAAAATGCAACTAGATTTTTATGTCAAGGAAAGATACCTGTTATGATGTTTGGACTTCCAGCTGCTGCAATGGCAATGCTAAGTTGTGCTAAGGATGAAAGTTCTAGAAAAAGAGCTAAAGGGCTTTTAATAGCAGGAGCATTAGCAAGTTTTGCAACAGGAATTACAGAACCATTAGAATTTGCGTTTATATTTATATCTCCAATATTATTTTTATTTCATGCAGTGTTATTTGGGTTATCATTTATGCTTATGAATTTATTTGGAGTAATGATAGGAAATGTTCAGGGAGGAGTAATTGATTTTCTAGTATTTGGTGTTTTAAGAGGGATGGATACTAATTGGATTTATACTCTGCTTTTAGGATTAATATATATCCCTGTTTATTATTTTGGCTTTAAATTTATAATAAATAAATATGATTTAGCAACTCCAGGAAGAGAAGAAGAAACTTTAAAAGAAAAAGAAGAAGAAATAAATATAAATGTAACTAGTGAAATAGAAAGTGAAATAATAGTTGGACTAGGTGGAAAAGAAAATATAAAAAATGTAGATAATTGTTTTACAAGACTTAGAGTTGATTTAGAAGATATTTCAAAAGTAGATGAAATATTACTTAAAAAAACAGGTGCAGCAGGAATTTTTAAAATGGAAAATCATGTTCAAGTAATATATGGACCAAAAGTAGAAAAAATAGCTTTAGATGTAAAAAGACTATTAATAAAATAATATAAAAATTAATAAATATTTAGGAGGCATTAAAATGGATAATAAAAAATTTACAGTTGCTATAGCAGGTGGAGGAAGTACTTGGACACCAGGATTATTAAAATCTTTATGTAAAAGAAAGGATACATTTCCATTAAAAAGAGTAGTATTATATGATAACAATGAAGACAGACAAAGAACTATTGGAGAATTTGCAAAAATTTTATTTAAAGAAGAGTATCAAGGGGTAGAGTTTGAATATACAACATCTCCTGAGGTTGCTTTTAAAGATGTCGATTTTGTATTCTGTCAAATTAGAACAGGTGGATATAAAATGAGGGAATTAGATGAAAAAATTCCATTAAGTCTTGGAGCAATAGGTCAAGAAACTTGTGGGGCAGGTGGTTTTGCTTATGGAATGAGATCAATTAGAGACATGATAGAACTTGTAAATTTTATAAGAAAACAATCTCCAAATGCATGGATATTAAATTATACTAATCCAGCAGCAATTGTTGCAGTAGCTTTAGAAAAACAATTTCCTAATGATAAAAAAATATTAAATATTTGTGATCAACCTATAAATTTATTAAGATCTTACGGAAGATTACTTGAGATGAATTCTAGAGAATTTGAACCTGTATATTTTGGATTAAATCATTTTGGATGGTTTACTCATTTATATGATAAAACAGGAAAAGATTTAATACCTAGAATAAAAGAAATAACTTTAGAAAGAGGGTTTATACCAGCTGATGCTGAGCAAAGAGATCAGTCTTGGTTAGATACTTATGCAATGGTAAGAGATATGGTTGTTGATTTCCCAGATTATTTACCTAATACTTATTTACAATACTATTATTATCCAAATTATAAGTGTAATAAATTAGATCCGAAATACACTAGAGCTAATGAAGTTATGGATGGAAGAGAAAAGAGAGTTTTTGAAGAATGTAGAGAAATAATAGAAAGAGGATCTATGGGGGACACTAATGTTGTTCATAATGATGCTCATGCAGATATGATTGTAGAAATAGGAGAATCAATTGCATTTAATGAAAATAGAATATATATAGTAATAGTTAAAAATAATGGTTTAATTTCAAATGTAGATGATAATGCAATGGTTGAAGTTGCAGCTACATTAGGATTTAATGGTCCAAGACCATTTGGAGTTGGAAAAGTAGGAACATTCTATAAAGGATTAATCGAACAGCAAAACGCATATGAACAATTAACTTCTGAAGCTTGGTTTGAAGGATCTTATGGTAAAGCATTGCAAGCACTAACAATAAACAGAACTATTGTAGATGCAAAAAAAGCAAGAAAAATATTAGACGCATTAATAGAAGCAAATAAAGATTACTGGCCAAAACTAAAATAGAAAATAAAAAAACCTTCAATTTATTTTGAAGGTTTTTTTATTTAAATATTTTTATATTGAAGGAGTTCTTCAGGAATTTGATTTTCTAATTTTAAAAATATTTTATGATTAAATTTAAATTTATTTTTATCTTTGGTGGGATGAGTAATTACTGAAGATATTTCATCAACATGAATTTTTCCTAAATTAAAGTAAGAGGTATTACTGTATCCTAGATGAGGAAATTTAGCACAAATTAATAAATCATATCCATTTTTAATTAAATTTATTTTTTCTTTAGCTTTTTCTTCAGTTGAAGATTCTTGGGTCATATAAACTATTCTTTTGAAATTATCGATATAATTATCATGAAAAGTTTCTTTGGCACTTACATTTATAATGCAATAAAATCTTTTTTGGATGTGGTCAATTCTTTCTCCTATGGAATTCATGTAACAATCATTTGCATTGGAGTTAAAAAGAAATTCTCCTTTGTTTACTAGTTCAAATGGTTTCATTTTGTAGTTTGGGCGATTTGATAATTCATTAAATAATTCGATATGTTCTAGAAAAAGTAAATAAGCATTTCTTTTTTTTAATTCATAAATTATTTCATCAGTAAGGGAAAGAGTTTTATTATATTTAAAAATATCAACAAAATTATTTCCTTTTTTAAAATAATCACTATTAATAGCAGTTTTTTTACCATTTGTTTTTTTAGGAATTAAAGTTTTTATAAGAGTTTCATTAGAAGTTTTATTTCCTTTTAAAAGAGAAACATATTCTTTTAAAATTTTTTGATTATAACCTCTAAATGTAAATTGAGTAATAAGACCAAAAAATTTTTCAAGAAATTTATCATTTTTAGAGATATTGTATTTTTTCACATAATAATCTATAAAAGGCTCATAAAAATTTTTACAAAGCAATTGTAAAAGATTTAATTCTTTAAAGTTAGGGTTTTTATATAGTTCGACAAGTGAAGGAATAATTTTAAATCTAAATAATTCATTTCTAAATTTTTCTTTTAGCTTTGATTCCACTTTAAAATTATTCGAAATAGATTTAATAATATTTTCCATAGCTTTTTCTTCAATATGAACATTTATAAAAGGAGATACTGTTTGGAATTTTTTATTAGCCTCTTTAAAAAGAATTCTTTTATCAGCAGTTGTATTTCCAGTTAAAACTTCAGCAATAGAGTAATTATTGTTGGAATTTCCAATAATATCAAAGACAGTAACGTATTTATGTGGATCTTGTGTTTTTCGAAGTCCTCTTCCTAATTGTTGTAAATATATAATAGATGATGTTGTATTTCTAAGCATGAATATAACATTTATTTCAGGGATATCAATTCCTTCATTAAATTGGTTAACTACACATATTAAATTAAGGTTATTGTTATCATTTTTAAGATTTTGTATATGAACTTCTGTTTCTTCTCTTGAAGAATGTTCGCTTGTAATCGCGATACTTTTAATTTTTAAATTATTTAATTCAGTAGATAATTTTTTAGCTTCTGAGATATTAGAACAAAAAACAATTCCTTTTAATTTTTTACCAAAATGTCCTTTTTCATTTAATTGAAATTTCATAAAATTAGCTAGCTCATAATAATTAAATTTTTCATTTGCATCTAGTAATTTATTTTGGAGATTTAATCCGTAATAAGTAAAAGGACATACTAATTGATGATTCATTGCATCAAGCAATCTAATTTCATAAGGTATTGTATATTCGAAAATCTTAAATAAAAATTTAGGATCCTTTGTTCTTTCTGGTGTAGCTGTAATTCCAAGTGTAAATTTAGGAGTAAAGTATTTAATGAGAGAATGATAATGAGTTTTTTCTCCAATTTTATGAGCTTCATCATATATTATATAGTCGAAATAATCATTAGGATATTTTTTATAAAGATGATTATATGCTGTTTTATCAGTTGTGAAAATAAATTGACTACTTTTTATTTCGTTTGTATTTGAAGAATTTAATTCAATTAATTTGTTATCAGGAAAAACTTTTTTATAGGTTTCATAAGCTGATGAAAGAATTAAACGGTTGTGAACTAAAAATAAAACTTTTTTAGATTTTGTCTGTTTCACATCAAATGCAGAAAGATAAGTTTTACCAGTACCAGTTGCTGCGATAATTAATCCTTTATTAGAATATTCACGATAGTTTTCTAATTCAGATAATGCTTTTCTTTGCATATAGTTAGGTATAATTTTGTTTTTTAAATAAAGCGTAGAAATTTGTTTGTCTAGTTTCTTTTTTTCATAAAATATTTTAGAATATTCTTCTATAAATTCTTTTTTTATAAATTTTGAACAAGGATCATTCCAAAGATTATTAAAAATATTATGATGCTCTTCAATAAGCGAACCATTATTTTCAGTATTTATTTCAACAATCATTTCATGAGCTAGTCCAAAAGCTCGAGCAGAAATATTAGAACTTCCCACAAGAATTCGACTTTGATTCTTTTTTTCGCCAAAAAAAGTTTTTAAATGAAAGCCTTTACTATCAGAAGTAGGAGAATAAATTTTAGTTTGAAGAGGTAATTCTAAAAGCTTTTTTAAAGATAGGGGATCACTTACCATTCCTTCTGTGGTAACAAGAATTCTACTACTTTTATCAAATTTTTCTAATTCTTTATAAATAAGAGAAAGTCCTGACCATACAATATAGCTAACAGCTATATCAATTCTTTTTGAGGAATACAATAAATCTAAAATTTTATCTTTTATATTTTTAGTTTCAGTATTTATTATAAAGCTTGGGTTGTAAATAAAAGAATCTATTGATTTGTTAAATAAGGATTTTTCAACAGCTTGTTTATTAATTAGACTTTCTACAATTGGGATATCAGCTTCTGCCCAATCTAAATTTTTTAATTCTTTTAATGGCAACCATTTATAATCTAAATGCTCTTTTAATTTTAGACTTATAGAATTAAGTTCACATAGATATGAGTGCATGGTTATAGAAAAAGTATCGTAGTTATGATTTATAGTTTTAAATAAAGGTCCAATTTTAACATTTAAATTTAACTCTTCTAAAAGTTCCCTTTTTAATGCATTTTTTTGACTTTCTCCAGGTTTTATTTTTCCACCTGGAAATTCCCATTTTTTAGCTAAAGGTCCTGAAGCTTTTCTTTGGGCACAAAAATATTTGTTTTTGTATTTTAATATTGCTGCAACAACTTCTATATTTTTCATAGTATTCTCCTAAATTTAATACAAGGTTATTAAAAATTATAAATATATTATACAATATTTTTTTATAAAATACTTTTATTATATTGTTATAATAAGCATTAAAAAAGGCTCCTTATAATTTTATAAGGAGCACTTTTTTTAAAATTCTTTTCCGCCTGTTATTTTTATATCTTGATCATTTTCAATAATTCCTCTAATGGCAGCTTCTAGTCCTTTAACTATTAGATTAAGATCCATAGAAGGAGTATTAGGTTTATCTAAAACTTGTTTTGGAATATAAGGAACATGTATAAATCCTCCTTTTTTAGTTACAGAATATTTATCTATATTGTATAATAATCCATACATAAGATGGTTACATACAAAAGTTCCAGCAGAATTAGATATAGAAGCAGGAATATTTTCATTTTTTATATATTCTACAATAGCTTTAATAGGAAGAGAGGAGAAATAGGCATTATCTCCATATTCATATATTTTACTATCAATAGGTTGATTTCCTTTATTGTCTTTAATTCTCGCATCATTTAAATTAATAGCTATTCTTTCTACAGTGATATCAAATCTTCCTCCTGCTTGTCCAATGCAAAGAACAATTTCAGGTTTATATTTTTCAATTCCATCTAAAAGGACTTTTATGGACTCGTTAAAAATTGTTGGAATTTGTAACTTAAAAATTTCAGCTTCATTGATTCTTGAAGGAAGTAATTTAACTCCTTCCCAAGCAGGATTAATAGATTCTTTTTCAAAAGGATCAAATCCAGTAACTAATATTTTCATAACTGCCTCCTTTAATAAAAAATAAATATAATCATCAATTTAATTATACCTTAAAAATTTAAATAAACAAAAAGTCGCATAATTGCGACTTTTTAAAATGTTAAAATATATTTTTTTTGTGGTCTGCCTCTAGGGATTTTTTTAATAATATGTTGAGCGAGATTATTGCTTTCTAATTTTAATAAAATTCTTGCAGCAGTTCTTTCAGTTGTACTTAAGTAGTTAGCTAAATCTTTTATTGATAAAGCTTTATTTGCTTTAAATACTTCAATTAATCCAAGAGCTCTTTTCCCTGTTATATTAATTTCTTTTAATTTTTCAAAAATTAGTAAGTTATCTTCTTCATCTGCAATAAAAGTTTTTAGAGTAGTTATTTTGTTTTCTTCAACTAAACATAAAACATTTCCATCAGAGTCTATATTTTTTTGATAAGATTTTTCAGCATAAATCCTAGCTAAATTTATACTAGATCCACCTCCAAAACCGATATTAATATCAAAAGAAGATAAATTTTTTAAAAGTTTTTCTATGTTATAACTATAGAAATCTTTTTTTAAAGTAAGTATTTCAAATTCTTTCTTTTTTGGTTCACTAATAATTCCATTAAAATTATTAGCTAAAATTTTTCTAACTTCTGTAATGTTTTTCTTCACTAAAATTTTAATTAATATTATTTCTTTTTTTTCTGAATTTTTTGCTTTTAAATCAATTATAACTGAATTTACAATATTTCTGATTGTGTTTTTAGATGGGAATAAAAATATATAAGGCATATTGATTTCTTCTAAAAATTTAAGCATATTACTTATTCTTGTTATAACTAAATTTACTTTTTTCCCCTGCTGAAGTTTTAAATAGTTTTTCTTTAAAATATCATATAATTCTACACTGCTGTAGTCAAGAGGACAAAAAATAGGTTCTTTTTCATTAGTAAAAGTATCTTCTAACCATTCTTTTTTATCTGAAGATGATATGAAATCAATGTATACTTTCGAAAAATCGATATTAGGATTGCTTTTTAATACATCAAATAAACACCGATATAATTCATATTTATCTATTTCAATATAGTAGACAGGCGTTATTAATTTAGCATTAGTGGTTATAATTTCATATCCTATGGGGCCACTTGTTATAACAGCGTCATATTTATGAGCAACTTCTATATAAATATTTTTAAGTTGTTGCAAGTCATCATAAACTATATATTCTATTTTTTGTTCAATACCAATTAAAGCTTCTTTAACATAATTTTTTGAATTTTCAGGAGTCAATATAAGTAATTTTAGCATTCTATACCTCCTCAATATTTTTAATAAACGTTTTACTAAATTATATACTAAAAAAAGAAAATAGTCTACTGAATAAGTTTTAATTATTAGTATAAAATCATATCTTTTTTTAAAACGAAAAATAAAAACATTGACAAATAAGACTTAGTAATATATAATCGTAGCATTAAAAACAAGATGTCTTTAAAAATGTCTTAAAAGATCAAAAAGTACAGGGAGGTTATAATTATGGGAGTAACACTGAAAAAGAAGCATAGTTTTTTAGATTGGGTAGAAAAGACAGGGAATAGAATTCCTCATCCTTTTATATTGTTTAGCATTTTAACACTTAGTGTAATTATTATTTCAGCTATTTGCAATGTAATTGGATTAGAAATATTAGATCCAGTTAGTGGAAAAATGATAGGAATTAAGAATTTACTTTCAAGTGAAGGAATTCTTTTTATTTTGAAAAATTTAATTAAAAACTTTACTGGATTTGCACCACTTGGTTTAGTTTTAGTTATGACTTTAGGTATTGGACTTGCTGAAAAAGTTGGCTTTGTATCTTCTCTTATGAGAAATACCATCTTAAATAGTTCTCCTAAAATTATAACTTTTATGATTATGATGATAGGAATTTGTGGAAATATAGCGTCAGATGCTGCCATAGTTGTAATTCCAGTGATATCAGCATTTATATTTTTATCTTTAAATAAGCATCCATTAGCAGGGATTGCAATAGGTTATGCTGCAACAACAGCTGGTTTTAGTGCTAACTTAATAATTGCTGGAACAGATGCCTTATTATCAGGAATTTCAACAGAAGCAGTTCATATAGTTAATCCTAATATGTCTGTATCAGTAGTTTCTAACTGGTATTTTATGATAGTTTCTACTTTTTTATTAGCGATTGTAGGTACTTTTGTTTCTGAAAAAATTATTGAGCCAAGATTAGGAGAATATAAAGGAAGTAAAAAAATAGAACAAGAAGAAGTAAGTCCTTTAGAAAAGAAAGGATTAAGAGTTGCAGGAATATTATCTCTTGCTTATATAGTTCTTATAGGAATAGCAGTTTATCCTAAAAATAGTTTTTTTAGAAATCCAGTAACTCATTCTTTATTAAGATCACCATTTTTAAAATCAATCATACCATTACTTTTAGTGTTATTTTTGATTTGTGGTATTTCTTATGGTGTTATTGTTGGGAAAATTAAATCATCTGGAGATGTTCCAAGATATATGGGATTAGCTATAAAAGATATGTCTTCTTATATAGTTTTAGTATTTATGATTGGTCAATTTATAGCATTTTTTAAATGGAGCAATATGGGATATGTTATTGCTGTTGCAGGAGCAAATTTTTTAAAAAGTATGAATATTAGTGGAGTTCCTTTATTTATAGCTTTTATTCTTTTATCAGCATTTATAAATTTGTTTATAGGAAGTGGATCTGCAAAGTGGGCATTATTAGCTCCTATATTTATTCCGATGTTTTATTTCTTAGGATATAATCCAGCATTAACACAAGTTTTGTATAGAGTTGGAGATTCTACAACAAATATTATATCGCCATTATTTCCTTATATGCCTATAATATTAGCTTTAGCTCAAGAATATGATGAAGAATCAGGAATGGGAACTATGATATCTTTAATGCTTCCTTATTCAATAGGAATGTTAATTATGTGGGTTATTTTAGCCATTGTTTGGTTTAGTTTAAATATTCCATTAGGACCAGGAGTAACAATGTTTATTTAGGAGGGAATTATGAAATTTTCTGAAATAGAAGAAGTGATAGATAGTTATATTGAAGAAGTAATTTGTTTTAGAAGAGATTTACATGAATATCCTGAGCTTGGAGGGAAAGAAAAAAGAACTCCTTTGAAAGTTTTGGAAGCCTTAAGAAGGTTACCTTTAGAAATAAAAGAAAATGTTGGAGCGAACGGTATCGTAGCCAATTTATTTGGAAATGAAAAAACCGGAAATAAGAAAACTATACTTATTAGGGGAGATATGGATGCGTTGCCTATTCAAGAAGAAAATAATTTGACTTTTATTTCAAAAAATAAGGGAGTTATGCATGCTTGTGGCCATGATATGCATACTTCAATGGTACTTGGAACGGCAATGGTTCTTTCAAAATTTAAAGACAAATTAAAAGGTAATGTTAAATTTATGTTTCAACCTGCAGAAGAATGCTCTCCAACTGGAGGAAGTAGAGGGATGATGGATGCAGGGCTGTTAATAAATCCTAGTGTTGATGAAGCTTATGCTTTGCACGTATATAATAGTCCTGTGGGAAGTATTTCTTTTAGACCTGGAGTCGCAAATGCAAAATCAGATGCAATTCAGATTCATATAAAGGGAAAAAGTAGTCATGGATCTATGCCATCTCAAGGTAGAGATGCTATTGTAACAGCAGCTAATATTATTATGGCAATTCAAACTATAGTTAGTAGAAATTTAGAGTCAGGAGAAAATGCAGTTGTTACAATTGGAAAAATGTCAGGTGGAAATAGGTATAATGTGATAGCTGATTATGTTATACTAGAAGGGACAGTAAGAGTTTTTAGTGATGAATCAGCATTAATTATAAAAAAGAGATTACACAAACTTGTTAATGATATTTGTTCTGCTTATGGATGTGAGGGTAAATTAATTTATAAAGATGGGTATGATTTTATGTATAATGATTTAGAACTTTCAAAAGAGGTTATAAATTCACTTACTCCATTAATAGGAAGGGAAAATATTGAAATACAAAAGACTCCTTCTCCAGGAGGAGAAGATTTTTCTTTTATAACTAAAAAAGTTCCTTCTGTATTTATGTGGATTGGAACAGAGTCAAACATTAATGAAGGAAAATGCATTCTTCATAATCCTAATTTTATAGCTGACGAGGCTACTTTAAAAGAAGGAATAAAAATTTTTACTAAAATAATATTAGATAGATTTAAAAATTTAGAAGATTAGAGGAGAATTTATATGGATGATTTTTATATTAAAGTAAGAAGTGATTTGCATAAAATTCCAGAAATTGCATTTAGTGAACACAAAACAGCTGCATATATTAGAAATTTTTTAGATGAATTAAATATTGAATATATTGAAATAGGAACTAGTACCCTTGCTGTTTTTAAAGGAAAAAAAGATATTTGGGTAGGGTTTAGAGGAGATATAGATGCTCTTCCAATTACAGAATTAGGAGATAAAGAATATAAGTCTCAGTATAAGGGAATGATGCATGCTTGTGGTCATGATGGACATACTACAAATTTACTTTATACAGCAAAATGGTTACAAGAACAAATTAAGAATGGAAAAACTTTGAATAAATCAATAATGTTAATATTTCAAGCAGCAGAAGAAGGAAGAGGAGGAGCTCAAGTAGTAGCTCAGTCAGAATTCTTTCAGTCTAAAAAATTTGAAGGATTATTTGCATTACACGTTGCTCCTGATATAGATCAAGGGAAAATTGGTTGTATTTGTGGACCAATATCTTTTCAGAATATAAATTTCGATATAAGAATTATAGGAAAGGGAACTCATGGAGCTCAGCCTCATAAGGGGATAGATTCAATATATATTGGAGCTAAATTAATAGAAGCTTATCAATTATTAGTTGCAAGAGAAATAGATCCAATAGAGCCAATGGTTTTAACAATTGGAAGTTTTAAAGCAGGAGAAGTTAGAAATGTTATTCCTGAAAAAGTTGAAATTTTAGGAACAATTAGATTTGCTAATACAGGATTAATAGATTTTTTAGAAAAAAGAGTTAAAGAAATAAATGCTGGTTTTGAAAAAGCTTATGGAATAAAAATAGAGATGATGTTTAAGGCTTTTTATCCACCTGTAATTAATGAAAAAAAATTCTTTGATATTTTAAAAGAAATAATTCCAAAAGAAAAATTTGTAGATAATTCTAGATTAACAGGTTCAGAAGATTTTTCTTTCTATCTTCAAGAGGGGAATAAGGGATTATTATTTTTATTAGGAATAAAGACAGAAAAATTTAATTCTGCTTTACATACACCAACATTTGATATGGATCCAAGAGCTTTGAAATTAGGTTTTAAAATATTTAAAGAAATAATGTTAAAGTTAGAGGTCTTTAAGTAAAAAGAGAGACAAGATACTTAAGTATCTTGTTTTTTTTGTGAAAAAAATAAGGAATGGTGGTATAATTTTTATGTGATATATTAAGGAGGTATTTTATGAAAAAGATAATTTATGTATATATTTTAAATGCTATGGCAGATTGGGAATTAGGTTATGTTATGTCAGCTGTAAGTATGGAGATAAATGATGAATATTGTATAAAAACTGTGGCATGTAATAAGAATACTATTACTACTTTGGGAGGATTTAAAATTATTCCAGATTGTTCAGTAGAAGAAATTGATGAAAGTAATATGAAAGCTCTTCTTATTCCTGGTGGAGATACTTGGGGAAATCCAGAGCACGAAGAGATACTATCAAGGGTTAGAGGGTATTTAGAAAAAGGTATTTTAGTTGGTGCTATTTGTGGCGCAACTCTTTCTTTAGCTAATTTAGGAATATTGAATGAATATTTACATACAAGCAATTCTAAAGAATATTTAAAACTTTTTTCAAAAAAATATACAGGAGAAGAACTTTATAAAGATAAATTAGCCGTAAGAGACAGAAATTTAGTTACAGGAAGTTCAGCTGGTTCTCTATTGTGGGCAAAAGAAATTTTACAATATTTAAATGTTTTTTCAAATGAAATAATAGAAGCTTGGTATAATTATTATTTAACAGGAGATCCTAAGTACTATTTAGAAATGTTAGCTCTATCAAATAATTAAAAAAGGGACACCTGCTATTACTAAATCTTGGAGTGAAAGAGTAATAGCAGGTGTTTAACGTAAAAGTGAAGTTATCTAAATTGAGGAAGATAATCAATATTCTTCCGAATGATCTCATCTAAAAGATCTTTTGCTACACTACTTTCAACTAAAGGATGAATTAGCATAGCTTGAAGTGCGCTACCATAATCTCCATGAACACCAGCTTCAACAACTAAAGTTTCATATTCGTTTACAACTTGAATTAAACCTTTAACTTTAGATGGAAGAGGGGAACAAGTAAATGGATGAGCACCAGCCTTATCAACATAACAAGTTCTTTCAATTGCTGATTCATTAGGTAAGCAACTGACAGTACCGTTGTTTTTTATATTTACATAATGAATTGTTCCTTTATCATTATAAATTGCATTTATCAAATCGCAAGCAGCTTCAGAATAATATTGTCCTCCTCTTTCTTCTAACTGCTTAGGTTTTTCTTTTAATTCAGGATTTTTATATAGTTCAAATAATTCTTTTTCAACTTTTTTTACTACTTCTCCTCTAGTACCAATTGTTTTAGCACTTTCCATTTCTTCTTTTAACATAATATTAGTTAAATAATAATATCTATGATAAGGGCAAGGAATCATATGAAGAGATTCTAATAACTCTTTTCCCCAATTAATATCAGGAATATTTTTAGCAGAATATCCTTTACCAGAAATTAAAGCTTTAATAACATCGTCTATTCTACTTTCTCCATTTGAAATAACATCTTTTGCCCAAACTAAATGATTCAAACCTACTAAATCCATTTTTATTTTATCCATAGGAGTTTCAAGAGCTTCACTACAGAGTCTTTCCATTAAAATAGGAACATTGCAAAGTCCAATACATTTTACATTAGTGTATTTATTTACAGTTTCAGTTATAATTCCACTTGGATTTGTAAAGTTAATAAGCCAAGCTTTAGGAGATAATTCTTCAATATCTTTACAGATATCAAGGATTATAGGAATAGTTCGAAGAGCTTTTGCAAGTCCTCCTGCTCCAGTGGTTTCTTGTCCAATGCAATTATATTTTAAAGGTATTTTTTCATCTCTAATTCTAGCATCAAGTAATCCAACTCTAAACTGGGTTGTAACAAAGTCAGCACCTTTAATGGCTTTTTTTCTATTTAGAGTTAAGTGAATATTTATATTTATATTAGCTTTTTCAATCATTCTTTTAGCTAAATTACCAACTATATTTAATTTTTCTTTTCCTTCTTCAATATCAACTAAATATAAATCTTTAATTGGAAGTTCTTTATATCTATTTATAAATCCTTCAATAATTTCAGGGGTATAGCTACTACCTCCTCCTATTATTGCAATTTTTAATTCTTTTTTCATAATATCACCTCATGATTATTTAAGTTCAGGGAAATATCCTTTGTTAGCAACAATTAAAGCATCTAAAACTTCCTTAGCTTTAGAAACAGAAGGAACAGTTTTATTTAATGAAAGAGCTTTTAATGCTTTATCGTAAGATCCTTCTAAAGCTGCTTCTACAGTTAATTTTTCATAGGTATTTTGGTTAATCATAAGTGCTCTATAAAATTGAGGTATTTTTCTATAAGTATTTACGCATGCTCCTTTTGCATCAATAGTACCAAAAGTTTCAATAACAATATCGTCGTCCATATTTGTAAATGCTTTATTATTAACGACATTTACCATAAATCTTTTAGGAGTATCAGTTGCAATTGCAACTGCTTGATCAACAATAAAATCTCCATGAGCATCTAAATTATGGTCAAATCCTTTAATAGTTCCAGCTTTAATAACTTTATAGCATTCTTCAAATACTTTTTTTCTTCTACCATCCATAACTTCGTTGGCTCTAGTATAATCAGCATGTTCTTTTTCTTTTTCAGCCATAGAATCAGGGAAATAATAATATTGTAAATAAGTTAAAGGAATATATTCAGGGAACATCTTAACTCCTTTAGCAATATTTTCAAATGTTTTAATCCAACTTTCATCAAGATGTCCAAAATCAACTAATTTTAATTTATATCCAGATAAAAGAATATCTCTTAATTTAGGAAGAAGTTCTTCTCCTTCTTTATTTTTAATAGAAGTGAACCAACCAAAATGATTTAAACCAAAGTATTCGAAAATTAAATCTTCTTCTTTGTATCCAAGGGTAGCAGCCATTGTCATTTGCTGAACTATAGGCATATCACATATAAATAAAGATTTAGATTCAGGAACTTCTCTTCTGATAGCTTCAGCTAAAATAGGAAGAGGATTAGAATAATTTATTATCCAAGCATCTTTAGCATATTTTATAGCATCTTTAGTTATTTCAATCATAGGTTTAATGCTTCTCATAGCAAAAGCAAAACCTCCAGGACCACAAGTTTCTTGTCCTACTAGTCCACAATTTATAGATACTTTTTCATCTTGTTCTCTCATTTCAAGACCACCAGTTCTAATTTGAGTAAAAATAAAGTCAACTCCTTTAAAAGCTTTTTTTCTAGAAGTTGTCCATTTTACATCTGCTGGAAATTTCTCATCTCTAAATAATATTTCTAAATATTCACCCATAACATCTAATTTTTCTTCATCAATATCTTGTAATATAATTTCTTTAATAGGCATTTTATCATATGCATTCATAATACTTCTAACAATTCCAGGAGTATAACTGCTGGCACCCCCAACTATAGCAATTGAATATTTTTTCATATTTTTTCCTCCTTACAAACTTTTAAATGGATGGGTGGTGTATACCACTCTTGTAAGTAAAATATATCATAGTTTTAAAAAAATTTCAAATATTTTTTTATTTAAAAAAAAATTATTGATAAATTTCACAAGCTGTGTTATAGTAACTACTACAGTAGTTAACAAAAAATATTGGAGGGAATATGGAAAGTTTAAAAAAATGTAATTTTCGTGATGCTATAACAGATGGGACACCAATAGTTATAGGATTTATACCTATTGCAATGGCATTTGGAATTTTATGTAAGTCAGCAAATCTAAGTTTAGCTGAAAGCGTGAGTTTTTCATTGTTTGTTTTTGCAGGAGCTAGTCAGTTTATAGCTGTAAATTTATTAATAGCAGGAGCTAGTATGGGGGAAATATTATTAACAACTTTACTTGTTAATATGAGGCATGTATTGTTTTCAGCATCTATTTCTCCCAAAATTAGTTTAGAAATGAAAAACAAGATACCGTTTATAGCTTTTGGCCTAACAGATGAAACATTTTCAGTAGCTTCTTTAAAAAATAAAGAGTTAACAAGTAAATATATGTTAGTTTTAGAAGGGATGGCTTATTCTTCTTTTATAATAGGAACTTTTTTAGGATATGTATTAGGAGGAATTTTACCAAAAATAGTACAAACTAGTATGGGGATAGCTTTATATTCATTATTTGTAGCTATATTAATTCCAGCTTTAAAAAAATCGAATAAAATATTAATTTTAGTTTTATTATCAGGGATTATGAATACTGTTTTAACTAAAGTAATTCATCTTGCTCAAGGTTGGAGTATAGTAGTGACTATATTATTTGTTTCATTTTTAGGCTTAGTTATTTCTTCATCAAAGGAGGAGATAAATGAATAAGATATATGTTTTGATTTTAGGAATGTTTGTGGTAACATATTTACCTAGGCTATTACCTTTTTTATTGGTCTCAGGAAAAAGATTACCAAAACAATTAGAAGAATTTTTAGGGTATATTCCTTATACAGCTTTAGGTGCTCTTATTGTTCCTGGTTTTTTAGATGCTATACCAAATCATGAAATAGTTTCAATAGCAGGAATAATTATAGCTTGTGTACTTTCTTTTATAAAAGATGGAATTGTTATTCCTGTGCTCGGGTCAATAGGAATTTGTATGCTATTATTAAGTCTAGGATTATAATTATAGGAGAATGATTTATGGACGAAAATTTAAAATTATTAGAAGATATGAAAAAATTAGGTTTAAATCAATATGAGGCAAAAGCTTATACAAAGTTGTTGGAAAATTTTCCTTTGAATGGATATAGCTTGAGTAAAACTTCAGGAGTTCCTAGATCTAAAATATATGAAGTTTTAGATAATTTGCTAAAAAAGCAATTAGTATTTAGTAAAAAAATAGAATCAGGGCTAGTTTATTTCCCTTTAGAGCCAAAATTATTCATAAGTAAAATAAAAAAAAATTATGAGTCTGTATTAAAAAATGTAGAAGAAAAAACAAATGAACTTTATTTGAAAAATATAGTTCACTATGATACTAAAATTCTTTCTGGTAGAAAAGAAATATTTAGTTTTCTAAATTTAATAATTGGATTAGCTGAAGAAAGGATAGACGTTTCAATTTGGGATGAAGAATTTTTACAATTATCAGATAGTTTAATAGAAGCAGAAAAAAGAGGGATTATTGTAAAGGGAATTTATTTTGGATATAATAATAAATTAAAAAATGTATTGACTCATAGAAGGCTTAAAACTTATCTTAGTGAAAAAGAAGAGAGAAATATTGTTGTGATTATTGATAGAAAAGAAGCTATTACTGGGATAGTTTCAAGGGGAGAGGCTAGTCAAGTTTCTTGGACAAATGATCCAGGAATTATAGATATAACAAGTGACTATATAGTTCATGATTTAATGGTGAATTCATATTCAAACTCTTTATCAGAAAAGCAAAGGAAAGAATACGAAGACGCTATGGATGAAGTAAGAAAAGAATATTTCGAATAAAATAGGGGGAGAGAATGGATAAATTAAAAGTAATGGGGGCGATGCTAACCTTTTCAACCATAGGAATATTTATAAAAAATATAGATTTATCTTCAAGTGAGATTGCTTTTTCAAGAGGGATAATAGGGAGTGTTTTTTTATTGATAACGAGTTATATATTAAAGACAAATGTATCAGTAACATCAATAAAGGGAAATTTAAAATTATTAGTTTTTTCAGGAATTGCAATGGGATTAAATTGGATGTTTTTATTTGAAGCTTACAAATATACTACAATTTCAATAGCTACAATTTCTTATTATTTTGCGCCTATTTTTGTAATGATTGCATCTCCTTTGCTTCTTAAGGAAAAAATTAGTTTAAAAAAAGTTATATGTATATGTTTAGCTATGATTGGGATGTTGATGATTGTAGGGACTAATAAATCTTCAAGTGGAAATGTGGAATATAATCATCTTTTAGGAATATTTTATGGGATTTTAGCAGCTGTTTTTTATGCAAGTGTAATTATTTCAAATAAGTTTATTATAAATATTTCCCCTGGAGATAGAACAATAGTTCAGTTGTTTGTAGCTGCAATTATGCTAATCCCTTATATATTATTAACAACTGGATTTAATTTTGGGTCACTTCATGGAATATCTTTATATAGTTTATTATTTTTAGGAATAATTCATACAGGATTAGCATATACTATTTATTTTTCAGCAATAAAAAATTTAAAAGGGCAAACTTTAGCAATATTAAGTTATATAGATCCTATATTTGCAGTTTTAATTTCAACTTTATTTTTAAAAGAAAGTTTAGGAATTTTTCAAATTATAGGAGCAGTATTAATATTAGGATCAACTTTTATAAGTGAAATAAATGACAAATAAAGGAAACCCTTTATTTTTAGGTATTTCTATGATAAAATTAGATATAAATATACTTGGAGGAAAGTTAATGTCGTTAAAGTTAAAGAGAGGTTTTTTAGATTTTTTTATTTTATTTTTTGTTAGTATTGTTTCAGTTGGAGGAATGTTATTTTTTAGAAATTCAAATATGGAAACTTTGGTTTACTCTGTAGGAGCAGGAATATCTTTTATTGGATTTATAGGGTATGTGATAGTTTTAATGAAATTAGATTTTAAATCTAAAAATTTAGTATTTTATTCTCTGGCAGGAATTGCTTTATTTTTATCAACTTTAGGATTATGTGTAGTTTTAGTTGAAAATAAACCTATTATTGAAATGTTAATATCGAAGATTGTGTATGTATTTGTTATTGGTGCTATGATAATACTTGGGAGTAAGGTTCCTTCTAAGAAAAATATTAATATTTTAGCTATAATTTCAAGTGCTTTTGTTTTGAGCAGTTTCGCAGCTCAAAGAATTTTGAAGGAGAATAATGCGGCTGAGTTTATAATGTTAGGAATAGCAGTTATTTGTATTTTTGCAACTGACATAGCTATAATTATGAAAAGTTATATTAATGGAGAAAAATAATTATGAGATTTTTAAGTTTTTTATCTAATTATAGAACTCCCTTTGGAGATACTTTTTGGAATTTAATTACTAGACTAGGAGAAGGGACAACTATAATAATTATATTGTGTATTATTTATTGGTGTGTTAATAAAAAGCTAGGAAAAATATTAGGGTACATATTTTTTATGTCATCTTTTTTAGTTCAAGGAATAAAGTTAGGTTTTGGAACAGCTAGACCTTGGGTAATTGATCCTAGTTTTAAAGCGGTTGATTTTGCTTTGAAAAAAGCTACAGGCTATTCCTTTCCAAGTGGACATGTTCAAAGTTCAACTTCTATATTTGCTGGATTAGCTTTTTATTTTAGAAGTAGATTTTTAAAAATAGTATTAATTTTAGTACCATTGCTGGTTTGTTTTTCAAGAATGTATTTAGGGGTTCATACTCCAAAAGATGTAATTTTTGCTTTTGCTTTGACAGCTGCCATTGCCTTTGTAACTATAAAGTATACAAAGAAATATAGTAGATACCAAAGAATAGAGTTAATGATGATATCTGTTTTTTTAGGAATAATATTATTGGGTTATACTTTTATTCTGTATAGTAAGAAAACAGTAGAGGTTAAATATTTGATAGATTCTTCTAAAGTTATAGGGGCTGGATTTGGATTTGTTTTAGGAAATTATTTAGAAGGTAATTTTGTTAAATTCAGAGTTAGAACTATAAGGATATGGGAACAAGGGTTTAAAATATTGCTTGGATTAATAGGAGTGGGATTATTAGATAAATCATTTAAATTATTTAGTGATTTATTAGGTTTTGATGCTTTAATTATTTATGGATTAAAATATTTTATTTTAATGATTTGGATAATATGTTTATGGCCTATGATTTTCAAAAGAATTTTAAAATAAAAAAAAGACAGAGATTAATCTCTGTCTTTTTTTATTTGCCTATTTATTTTTAATACAAAGATCTTTAAACATTGGTAATGTTAAGCACCAATCACAAAAAGCACCCCAATCTTCTTTTAATTTATGATGCCTTCTTTGATTATAAATACTTTTTAATTGAAGATAATTAGTTGTTACTCTCATAGTTTGCTCTAAACCAAGAGGAGCATTTGAAATAATTTTCATAAATACTTTATATTTATCATATGTGTTTTCTTTGATAGTTATTTCATTTTTATCTTCAGGGAAAGAATTATAGATATCTACCCATTTTTGAAGATTTTCAATAACAACGTCATCAACATATTTATTACAAGTTTTATTTAAATCCATTCTTGTAATTCTATGCATTTTTGAAGTTGAACTTACAATATCTGCAAAATGATATCTTTGGAATTGTGGAGTCCAGTAATTAGGATAAGTAATATCAAATTGTACTGTAATTCCTTTTAAGAAACAATCATGTCCACTTCCAGGGATAGCATTACCTAAATGTTTTATTCTCTTAATTTCTTTTTCAGATAGTTCATCAATATCGTCATAACATGGGATTTCTCCGCTAATCATAGGGTATCCGCTAGCTTTTGCGCTTTCTTCTAAACCATAAACGTTTACATTAAATATTTTTAGCATTGGTTATGTACCTCCTTAAAATATGCTTCTTTTCATTATAAAATATAAATTAAAAACAGTCAAATAAAAATATTCAATATTAGTATTAGAAAGTATTAAAAAGTTATGGTATAATAGATGAAGGTTATGAATTATAATGCGTTTAGAAATAAAAATTTTATAATTTTGTTATGAAATAAAAGATTTAAGGGGGAAATATAAAGAATGAAAAATAATAGAGTGTGTGAAATATTGGGAATAAAATATCCTATAATTCAAGGAGCTATGGCTTGGATAGCTGATGGAACTTTAGCTGGAGGAGTATCTAAAGCAGGAGGACTAGGGATTATTGCTGGTGGTGGAATGCCTTTAGATATTTTAAGAAAAGAAATAAAGACAGCAAAAGAAATAGCAGGAGATAAACCTTTTGGTGTAAATTTAATGTTAATGATGGAAAATGTAGAAAAGCAAATAGATATATGTATCGAAGAAGGTGTGAAAGTTGTAACAACTGGAGCTGGAAATCCTGGAGTATATATGGAAAAATTAAAAGCAGCAAATATAAAAGTAATCCCAGTAGTTGCTTCAGTAGCTCTTGCTAAAAGAATGGCAAGAATTGGAGCAGATGCAGTTATTGCAGAAGGACTTGAAGCAGGGGGACATATTGGAGAAATAACTACAATGGCTCTGACTCCTCAGGTAGTTGAGGCAGTAGAGATTCCTGTTATATTAGCTGGTGGAATTGGTGGAGGGAAACAATTCTTAGCAGCATATGCTCTTGGAGCAGAAGGGGTACAAGTAGGAACTAAATTTTTAGTAGCTGAAGAGTGTAATGTTCATGATAATTACAAACAAGCAATTATAAAAGCTAAAGATAGATCGACAGTTGCAACAGGAACTTTTACAGGTCATCCAGTTAGAGTAATTGAAAATAAATTAGCTAAAGAAATGTTGAGTTTAGAAAAAGCAGGAGCTCCTATAGAAGAAATGGAAAAATTAGGTGTTGGAAGATTAAAACTTGCAGCAGTTGATGGAGATGTTAAAGAAGGAAGTGTTATGGCTGGTCAAGTAGCATCTATGGTTAAAAAAAGAGAAACAGCTTTAGATATAATTTTAGGTTTAATGAATGATTTAGAAATTGAAAAAGAAAGATTAATGAATTATTTAGGATAAAAAGTACTAAAAATTAAATAAAAAACATAAAAAAGAAATAATTTTATATTATTTCTTTTTTTGTTGTTGTTGAAATTAAAATGTTGAAATAACAAAACTTAAATATGATAATTAAATGGTTGAATAACACATTTAAAAAGTATTTTTGGGTATACATTGTTTAAATTTGTTTTTATAAATAGTATTTTTGCCAAGAAAAGTTGAAAAAAACGTAAAAATATATTATAATTCTGTTATGTGTACATAAAATAACTAGGAGGGTGAAAAATGAAACAGAAAAAGGGTATGTTTAACAGATTTCTTGACGGAGTCGAAGTTGTAGGTAATAAATTACCTCATCCAATGACAATTTTTGTTATGTTATCATTAATTGTTGTAGTTGTATCGGCTATTTGTGCTAAAGCAGGAGTTTCAGTAGATTATACTGGAATAAATAGAAAAACTTTTGAAATAGGTGCAATTCATTTAAAAGCAAAATCATTGCTTAGTCCAGAAGGAATAAGATATGCATTTAATAGTATGACTAAAAACTTTACAAGTTTTGCTCCTTTAGGAACAGTATTAGTTGCAATTATAGGGGTTGGAGTAGCAGATGGAAGTGGATTAATACACGCTTGTTTAAGAAAGTTAGTTTTATCGACTTCACCAAAGCTATTAACAGCAGTTTTAGTTTTTGCAGGGATAATGTCAAATATAGCTTCTGATGCAGGATATGTAGTTTTAGTTCCACTTGGAGCTGTAATATTTATGTCAGTTGGAAGACATCCATTAGCAGGAATTGCTGCAGCATTTGCAGGAGTTTCAGGAGGATTCTCAGCTAACTTATTAATAGGAACTCTTGATCCACTATTAGGAGGGATATCAACAGAGGCTGCTAGAATATTTATTCCGGATTATGTAGTTTTACCAACAGCGAACTGGTACTTCATGGTAGTTTCAACTTTCTTAATTACTTTTATAGGTACTTATATTACAGAAAAAATTGTTGAACCAAGACTTGGGGAATATAAAGGAGCGCATAAGGAAGAATTAGGAGAAGTTGGAGATTTAGAGAAAAAAGGATTAAAACATGCAGGAATATCTTTAGTAATTTATTTAATAATTGTTTTAGCATTAACAGTTCCACAAAATGCAATATTTAGAGAAAATGGTAGTATTGTTAATTTTATGAGAAATGGTTTATTACCTGGAATTATGTTCTTCTTCATGATACCTGGATATTTTTATGGTAGAGCAGTTGGAACAATAAAATCAGATAAAGATCTAGTTAAATTAATAGGAAAAGCATTGAGTGGAATGGGTGGATATATGGCCTTAGTATTTGCTGCTGCTCAATTTATAAAATATTTTTCTTATACAAACTTAGGAACAATAGTTGCAGTTAAAGGGGCAGATGTTCTTGAAGCAATAGGATTTACAGGTTTCCCATTAATTGTAGGTTTTGTAATAGTTTCAGCTTTCTTGAATTTATTTATGGGTTCTGCATCAGCTAAATGGGCTATTATGGCACCTGTATTTATTCCAATGTTTATGAAATTAGGATTTACTCCTGAATTTACTCAAGCAATGTACAGAATAGGAGATTCGTCAACTAATATAATTTCTCCTTTAATGTCATATTTTGCATTTATAGTTGCTTATGCTCAAAAATATGATGAAGATAGTGGAATAGGAACTTTAATATCAACAATGTTACCTTATTCTTTATGTTTCTTATTTGCTTGGTTAGCATTATTAATGATTTGGTATTTCGCAGGATTACCAATTGGACCTGGAGTATCAACTACTATGCAAATGGTATTATAAGAATATAATAAGGAGAGTAGAATAAATGGATATACAAAATGAAGTTTTAAAATACAAAGATGAAGTAATAAAATCATTACAAGAATCTATTAGAATAAAAAGTGTGGAAGAAGAATCAAAACCAGGAATGCCATTTGGTGAAGGACCTGCAAAGGCGTTGAATCATTTTTTAGAAGTTGCAAAAAAATTAGGATTTGAAACAGAAAATTTTGATAATTACGTTGGTCATATTGAGTTTGGTCAAGGAGAAGAATCTATAGGAATATTAGGTCATGTAGATGTTGTTCCTGAAGGGACTGGTTGGGATTACCCTGCTTATTCAGGCGAGATTGTAAATAATAAAATGTATGGAAGAGGAACTTTAGATGATAAAGGACCACTAATGATAGCTCTTTACGCAATGAAAACTTTAAAAGATTTGGGAGTACCAATGAAAAGAAAAGTTAGAATGATAGTTGGTGCTAATGAAGAAACTAATTGGGGATGTATGAAGCATTATTTTGGTAAATTAAATATGCCTCAACCAGTTATGTCTTTTACTCCTGATAGTACTTTTCCAGTAACATTTGCTGAAAAAGGTATAATGAGAGGACTTATTAAGATTAAGACAGACTCTAAAGATATTAAATTAGAAGGAGGAAAAGTATATAATGCTGTTCCTGAAAAAGCAATATTAAGCTTACCAATTTCTTATAAAGAAGAAATTGAAAAAAAATTAGTAGATTATAATGCAGGAAAAGAATATAAAATAGAAAGTAAAGTTGAAAAGGATAAAGTGGTATTAACTTCTTTTGGAAAATCTGCTCATGCAGCTCATCCAGAATCAGGATATAATTCATTATCTTCATTGATGAATTTTATTGATTTATTAAATATTGAAATTTCAGGATTAAAAGAAATGGGAAAATATTTTGCTGAAAATGTAAAAATGGAATATAACGGAAAATCTGCAGGACTTTTTTATGAGGATGAACCATCTGGAGAAATTACGATGAATTATGGAAAAGCTTTTGTAGAGGATGGGTACGTTGTTGTATCTGTAGATACTAGATATCCTGTTACAATTGATTATAATGAGTTGAAAACTAAATTATTAAAATTATTAGAAAAATATAATATGGAATTTGTACCTTTAAAAGAAGAAGGACCTCTTTATGTTGCTAAAGATAATTTTTTAGTGAAAACACTAACAGATATTTATCAAGAAGTTACAGGAGATCCTGATGGAGAACCTCGTTCTACAGGAGGAGGAACTTATGCTAAAGCAGTTAAGAATTGTGTCGCATTTGGAGCTTTATTGAAAGGAACTACTGACACAATGCATCAAAAAAATGAATGTATAGATTTATCTACTATAGATACTTTATTAAAAATTTATATAGAAGCAATTTATAGATTAGCTAATGGATAAAAACCCTACATGTTATATATAGTATAAAAAAAAGAGTGGATTACCCTTCCACTCTTTTTACTATTATATGTAATTAATAAATTATTACTCTTTTATAAATCCACTTGCAATAACTTCATAAGAGTCATCATATAAAACAACTCCTTGACCAGGTGTAACTGCTCTAACTTGATCTTCTGTAAATATAACCTTTATTTCATTTTCGTTTAAAACTTCTATTTTACATGGGTGGAATTTATCTCTAGATCTAGTTTTTGCTTTACAAATCATTCCATTTAAATCATTTAAAGAATTAACTTTTAAAAGGTTGATATCGTCTGCAATAAGAGATGATTTGAATAATTCTTCATTACTTCCAAGAATAACTTCATTTTTAGTTCCATCTAATTTTAAAACATAATATGGAGAAGGAGCAGCGATTCCTAATCCTTTTCTTTGACCTATAGTATAAAAAGCAAGTCCTTTATGTTTTCCTAATATATTTCCTTTTGTATCAACAAAATTTCCAGGCTTAACAATCTTTCCTTTAGTTTTTTCAATTAAAAATTCTTTTAATTTTCCATCTTCCACAAAGCAAATTTCTTGAGAATCTTTTTTAGAATAAACTCTTACTCCTAAATCTTTTCCTAATTGTCTAACTTCTTCTTTGCTTATATTTCCAAGGGGAAATATAATATGTTTTAATTTTTCTTTTGACACTTGAGAAAGAAAATAAGCTTGATCTTTTTTTAAGTCTTCTCCAATCTTTAAAGAGCCATCACTGATATTACTATAGTGACCAGTAGCCATAAAATCAGCACCTTTTTCTAGACAGAAATCAATTAATGCTCCCATTTTAATATATTTATTACAAACCATACAAGGATTTGGAGTTCTTCCATTATTATATTCTTGAACAAAATAGTCTACAACTTTATTTGAAAATTCTTCACTGATATCAAAAATATAGTGTTTAATTCCTAAGTCATCACAAACTTTTTTAGCATCAGCATCAATATCATTTTCAGTAGTCTTCATAGTGACTCCAAAAATATTGAATCCTTTTTTCTTTAGAAGATATGCAGTTACAGAACTGTCAACACCTCCACTCATAGCTACAGCAATAGTAGCATTTTTATTTACATTTATATTTTCTAATATATTTTTCATAACCTACCCTCTATTCATTATTTAAATAAAATATATCCTAGAGATACTATTCCAAAAGTAAGAATAATAAAACTAGAAATCTTAGACAATTTAATAAGAAGTTCATCATTAATAAATCTTTTAAAATAAGTTATTATTTGTACAGTTAAAAACCAAGAAAGAGATCCACTACTTCCAATTCCAAGAGCAAGTAAAAAATAATTATCTGAATCTCCAACTACACTTAAAAGAGTATAGATGAAAATTATAGTAACAATACCTGCAACATTAAGAAGAGAAAGTATTAAACCATAGAAGAAATTTTGAATATAACCATAGTTATAGTCATAATTAGCTGGTTTTTTAATAATAACATCAGTATTTAATTTTTTGATTCCTAGGGCTATAAGACAAATTCCAACTAATCCTTTAAAGAAAATTTCATGCTTTAAAATAAATACTTCAGCTTGATTGATAAAGAAAAATGCAAGTAGTCCATAAATGACATCTGAAGCAACCATTCCCATCGCTGTAGTATATCCTTCTTTTTTACCTCCTATTAAAGTTTTTTCCATACAATAAAAACCAACAGGACCAAAGGGAAGAGATAGAATTATACCAGTTATAACACCTTTAAAAAAAGTAATGTTCACTATTCCACATCCTTAAATTTATAAAGTTATAATTTATTTCCACACTTATGACAATAAGTATCCTGAGGATTAACTCTAGCTCCGCAGTGATTACATACAGAGCCATTATTAACTATTCCTTCAATATCGTCATAAGAAACATTTTTAGTTTTTAAAATATTTTTAATTGATTCATTTTTGAGTTTATAAATACTATTACATTTAGTACAAACAATAAAATATTTTTTTGAAAATTTAAATAACGGTATAAAAAATAAAGAAAAAGAATTAGCCCTTTCAATTAATTTAGCATTCTCATTAATACAATTAACACATTTAAATTTAATATTTTCAATTATATTTTCTTTGCTTCCAAATCCCATAAGGAAAAACATAAGCCCCTCCAAGTAAACTTTAAATTAATTGTTATTTAATTTTAATACAGAAACGAATGCCTCTTGAGGTATTTCAACATTTCCTATTTGTTTCATTCTTTTCTTACCTGCTTTTTGTTTTTCAAGCAGTTTTTTCTTTCTTGTTATATCCCCACCATAACATTTAGCAAGGACATTTTTTCTATAAGCTTTAATAGTTTCTCTAGCTATAATTTTAGCTCCAAGAGCAGCTTGGATAGGTATTTCAAACTGTTGTCTTGGAATAACTTCTTTTAATCTTTCACAAATAGCTCTTCCTTTTGTAACAGCATTATCTTTATGTGCTATGAATGAGAAAGCATCAACAATTTCTCCAGAAACTAGAATATCAACTTTTACAAGTTCTCCAGCTCTGTATTCAATTAATTCATATTCAAAAGAAGCATAACCTTTAGTTTTAGATTTTAATTTATCATAGAAATCTAAAACAATTTCAGCAAGAGGTAGTTCATAAGTAATCATGGCTCTTGTTTCATCAATAAAATTCATCCCAACATATATTCCACGTTTTTCTTGGCAAAGTTCCATAACTCCTCCAACAAAATCTTTAGGAACAATTATATTTCCTTTGATAAAAGGTTCTTCTATTATGAATTTTCCTTTTCCTGCTTCTGGAAACTCGCAAGGATTATCAATTATATAAGTTGGTTCTCCTTCTTTTGTTATTCTATATTCAACAGATGGTGATGTTGATATTAAATCAATATTGTATTCTCTTCTAAGTCTCTCAACTATAATTTCCATATGTAAAAGACCTAAGAATCCACATCTAAATCCAAATCCTAAAGCTAAAGAAGTTTCAGGAACAAAATTTAAAGAGGCATCATTTAATTGTAATTTTTCTAAAGATTCTCTTAAATCTCCGTAGTCATCAGTTGATAAAGGATATATTCCTGCAAAAACCATAGATTGAGCTGGTCTAAATCCTTGAAGTGGTTCAGAACAAGGTCTTTTAGCATGAGTTATAGTATCTCCAACTCTGGAATCTTTGATAGCTTTTAATCCAGTGATAATATACCCAACAGAACCACTTGAAAGTTCACCAGTAGATTTCATTGTAGGAGAGAATATTCCACATTCAAGAACTTCAATTTCTTTTCCTGTAGACCAAATTCTAATTTTATCTCCCTTTTTAATAGTTCCATCTTCTATTTTTATATAAGTTAATACTCCTCTATAGTCATCAAATTTTGAATCAAAGATAAGAGCTTTTAAAGGAGCGTCCTCATCATATTCAGGAGCTGGAATTCTTTCAACAATGGCTTCTAAAAGTTCTGGAATTCCAAGATTTATTTTAGCAGAAGCAAGGACTGCATCATCAGCTGGAAGCCCAATAATATCTTCTATCTCAGCTTTAACTCTTTCAGGTTCTGCTGCTGGTAAATCTATTTTATTAATAACAGGTATAATTTCAAGATCATTTTCTAAAGCTAAATATACATTTGCTAAAGTTTGAGCTTCTACACCTTGGGCAGCATCAACTACCAGAAGAGCTCCCTCACAGGCAGATAAAGATCTAGAAACTTCATAAATGAAGTCAACATGACCAGGAGTATCTATAAGGTTTAATTCATATTCATTTCCATCTTTAGCCTTATAGTATAATGTAACTGCTTGTGCTTTTATTGTAATACCTTTTTCTCTTTCTAGATCCATAGAATCTAAAAGCTGAGATTTCATGTCTCTTTCACTAACAGCGTGAGTACATTCCATAAGTCTATCAGCTATAGTAGATTTTCCATGATCTATATGAGCGATTATCGAAAAGTTTCTTTTAAATTTTTGTAACACTTGAACCTCCAAAAATAAATAATATCGTATATATTATTATAGAAGAAAATAGTAAAAAAAGCAATAAATACTTAATTAAAAGGCCCAATTACCTTCAATAAATATATTTTCTTTTTTATTGTTTTTATCTCTTCCAATAATATTTAAATCTTCTGTTCCAAACATGAAATCAACATGTGTTAAAGAATCATTAACACCGTTTTTTTCCATAGCAGCAGAATCCATAGTGTCTCCCCCTTTAATACAGCTAGGGTAGGCTTGCCCAATTGCTAAATGACAAGATGCATTTTCATCAAATAAAGTATTAAAAAATAAAATATTTGAATTTGAAATAGGAGAATTAAATGGTACAAGAGCAATTTCTCCTAAATATTTAGAACCTTCGTCAGTATTAATAAGATTTTTTAAAGCTTCTTTTCCTTTAGCTGCTTTAAAATCAATGATTCTTCCATCTTTAAATGTAAGTGAGAAATTTTCAATTAAAGTTCCTCCATAGTTAAGTGGTTTAGATGCATAAACAATACCATTAACTCCATATTTATGAGGAAGAGAAAAAACTTCTTCAGTTGGAATATTGGCAACAAATTCGATATTATTTTTTGTAATATCTTTTCCAGATGCCCAAATATGATTTTTAGGCATTTTAACTTTTAAATTAGTACCTAAAGAATTTGTGATTATAAGTTCTTCAAATTGTTTATTATTTAAATAATCCATTTTTTCTTTTAAATTATTTAAATGATCTTTCCAAGTTTTTATAGGATCAGGAGTATCTGCTTTTACAGAATAAATAATTGCATCCCATAATTTTTGTACAGCTTTTTCATCATCACAGTCTTTAAATATTTTTTTTGCCCAAGCAACAGTTGGTACAGATAAAATATTCCATTGTATTTCATTTCCCATAACTTTATCATAATAAGGTTTAAACTTAATGTTTCTAGTTTTTTGAGAAATAGCAATTTTTTCAGGATCGATTCCCTTTAAAAGTTCAGGATCATTTGCAGCAATACTTAAGAAAGCAGCTCCTTTATTTGCATAAAACATAAGAGATTCTAATTGCCATTCAGGCATAGATTCAAATAAAGATTTGTTTTTGTGAGTGAAATCCATTTTTTTACAGAAATCATCAGACCAATGAACAATAACTTCACTAGCTCCTATTTTATAAGCTTCTTCTACTAATTTTCTAGTGAAATCAGCAGTTTCAACAGGAGACATAATTACTAAACATTGATTTTGTTGTAAATTAATTCCAATTTTTAAAGCAAGTTCAACATAGTTTTCTAAAAATTTTTTATCCAATTTAATTACCTCCAAAAAGTAAATTATAATTCTTATAGTAATTTTATCACAAAAAACCTTAAAATAACATAAGTTACTGAACAAAATTTTATTTTAATGAAATTTATTGTAATAGTACAATTTTTCTCCTTAATCTTGATAAGATTAATAAATTATGTTATAGTTTATTTGTTGTGTAATACTACTAGGGGAGCGAGAGCTGAGAATTACCCTTAATTACCTGTTCTAGATAATGCTAGCGGAGGGAAGTGGTGAAGTTTTATATCATTTTCTTATTTATACGTTGAGTATATATTTTAGGGAATGATTTTTTTATTTTAGGAGGAAATAATGCTTTTTACTGACGAATTATATTCTCATGTTGAAAAAATATGGGAAAGTTACTATGAACATCCATTTGTAGATGAGCTTGGAAGTGGAAAATTAGATAAAGAAAAGTTCAAACATTATATGATACAAGATTACTTATACTTATTGGATTATGCAAAAGTATTTTCTCTAGGTGCTATAAAAAGTGAAGATGAAGAAACGATGGCTAAATTTTCTAGTTTGGCTGAGGGGACTCTTCATACTGAAATGGCTACTCATAGAAAATATATGGAGAGATTAGGGATAACTAAAAAAGAGGTGGAAAATGCGAAACCAGCTCTAGCTAATTTATCATATACTCATTATATGTTAGCTGTTTCTTATGCTGGTGGAATAATTGAAATAGCAGTATCTGTTTTAGCTTGTCTTTGGAGTTATGAATGTATAGGAAGACATCTTTATAAAAAGTATGGAATAAAAGATAATTTTTATGCTGAATGGATAGAATCATATATTTCAGAAGAGTATCATGAGTTAACAATTTGGTTGCTTGAATTAGTTAATAAATATGCTGAAGGAATAAATGAAAAGAAAAAAGAGAAATTAATTGATATATTTGTTAATACAAGTAGATTTGAATATATATTTTGGGATATGGCCTATAATATAGAAAATTAGGAGAGAAAAAATGAAAGTTTTAGAATTAGATAAAGTATCCTTTGCATATGAAGGAGAAGAAGAGCTTATTAAAGAAATATCCTTTTCATTAAATAAAAATGAATTTTTATCAATTGTTGGAAGTAGTGGTTGTGGAAAATCTACTATAATAAAAATTATAGGTGGAATAGAAAAACAAAAAAGTGGAAAAATAAAAAGTTTGAAAACAGCTTATATGCCTCAAAGAGATTTACTTTTGCCTTGGAGAACAGTAATAGATAATATACTTCTTCCTATAGAGTTGAACAAAAAATCTATAAATGAAGGAAGAAAAAAAGGAAAATTTTATTTAAAGAAACTTCATTTAGAAGAGTATACAGATAAATTACCTCAAGATCTTTCTGGTGGAATGAGACAAAGAGTTTCTTTTATAAGAACTCTTTTAACAGAAGCTGATATATTGTTATTAGATGAACCTTTTAGTGCTTTAGATGCTATAACCAAAGGAAAATTACAAAAATGGTTGTTGGAAACTTTAAAAGAATTTAATAAAAGTGTTATTTTTATAACCCATGATATAAATGAAGCTTTATATTTATCGGATAGAATATTAGTTTGTCGAAATAGACCTTTAGATTCTTTTGTTGAATATAAATTACCAAAAGAAAAAGATGAAGAGTTTATAATAGAAACTAAGAAAAAAATATTATTAAATATAGGGGGGGAAGAAAAATGAAAAAACCTTCATTAGCTTTTTATTCTTCTGGTATATTATTTATAATATGGGAAATTTTTGCAAGAATTTTAAATTTAAAATTTGTTTTACCTTGGCCAACAGCAATTTTAAAAAGAATGTGGGAATTAAGAGGGCCATTATTTAAATATCATATGTTTGCAACTTTAAAGATAGCTATAGTGTCTATTATTCTATCTTTTGCATTAGGGATATTTTTAGCAGTGATTATGGATAAAAGCAAAAAAGTGGAAGAAGCAATATATCCAATAATAGTAACAACTCAAACTATACCAACTCCAGCTATAGCTCCAATTTTTATTCTTTGGTTTGGATATAGTATTTGGAGTAAAGTTTTGGTAGCTGTATTGATTGCTTTTTTTCCAGTTACAATTAATTTACATGATGGATTAAAATCAACAAAAAAAGATTATATAGAACTTTTTAAAAGTATGCATGCTAGTCAGTGGGATATATTTTGGAAATTGAAAGTGCCATCTACAATTCCATACTTCTTTTCATCTCTTAAAATGGCAGTTCCTTTGGTTTTAATAGGGGCAGCAATAGGAGAATGGTTAGGAGCAACTGCGGGACTAGGATACTTTAGTAAAAGAATGATGACACAACTAGATGGAGCAGGAGTTTTTGCACCAATAGTTTTGATTTCGGTGATAGCTGTACTTTTTGTTAACTTAATTTCTTTTTTAGAAAAGAAATTCTTAAAATGGAGGGGAAACTAAATGAAGTTTAAAAATTTATTAGTTATTTTATTGGTGATTATATTTGCTGCTTGTGGGAAAAAATTAAATGATAAGAATGTAGAGAAAAAATATGAAACTGTAGATTTAGTTTTGGATTGGTATCCTACATCTTCCAGTACTCCTATATATGTTGCTTTGGAAAAAGGGTATTATGAAGAAGAGGGAATAAAATTAAATATTCACATGCCATCAGGAGTTTCAGATTCTTTAGCATTAGTTGCAGCTAAAAAAGCAGATTTAGGTTATTATTATATTCATCGTACAATAATGTCAATTGTAAATGATGATATTCCAGTTAAAGCTATTGCAGCTACATTACAAGGATCAGTTAGTACAGTTATGTCTTTAAAAGAAAGTAATATAAAACGTCCAAAAGATTTAGAAGGTAAGACTTTAGGTTATTGCGGAGGACCTTTATCAGAAAAAATGATAGATGCTATGATGAAGGCAGATGGTGGAGATCCAAGTAAAGTTAAATTAGTTGATGTTGGTTTTGAACTATTATCTTCTTTAATAACAAAAAAAGTAGATGCTACTTTAGGAGGACTTGTAACTCATGAGGTTCCTCTTATGGAAGAAAAAGGTTATGAAGTAAATTACTTTTTTCCAAAAGATTTTGGAGTTCCTGAATATCCAGAAACATTAATTATTGCAAATAACGATTTAATAAAAGAAAGAGGGGAAGTTTACAGTAAATTTTTAAAAGCTACAAGAAGGGGTTTTGAAGATGTGAAAGCTAATCCTGAAGAAGCTGTTCAAATACTTTTAGCTAATCAAGCTAAAGATCAGTTTCCTTTAAATGAAAATGTAGAAAGAGTAGCTACAAAGAGATATATTCCAATTATGGAGAAATTTGGACCATTTTTAACTATAAATAAAGATGTTTTTCAAAAAAATGTAGATTGGTTATATGAAAAAGGATTTATAAAAAGAAAAGAAAATCCTGAAAAATTATATAAAAACTTGATTAATTAATAAAAAAATAATAAAATAAAGAAAGGAAGAGAAAAAGTGAAGAAGATTAAGTTATTAGTGTTATGTATGTTAGTTTTTATCATGGGATGTGGAAGCAAGAAAGTTGAGGAAAAAAAATTAACTGATGTTTCTATAGTTTTAGATTGGTATCCAAATGCTATTCATAGTTTATTTTATGTTGCTATGGAAAAAGGTTATTTTAAGGAAGAAGGAATTAATTTAGAAATAAAATATCCAGCAAATGTTTCAGATCCAATAGCTTTGCCAGCAGCAGGAAAAGCAGATTTAGGATTATTTTATCCTCAACAAATGATAATGGCGAAGTCTCAAGAGGATATTCCAGTTATTTCAATTGGAGCCTTAACTCAAGGTCCTTTAAATGTAGTTGTATCTCCTAAAGAAAATGGGATTACAAGACCTAGAGATCTAGAAGGAAAAACAATAGGATATTCTGATGGACCATTAACAGAGGATATGTTAAAAACAATGGTAGCTGAAGATGGGGGAGATATTTCTAAAGTTAAAGTTTTAGATGTAGGCTTTGATTTATTATCTTCAATGATAACAAAAAGAGTTGATGCTACTTTAGGATGTTTTGTAAATCATGAGGTTCCAGTTATGAAAGAAAAAGGAGTAGATGTAAATTATTTCTATCCAACAGACTTTGGTGTACCTTATTATAACGAGTTATTAATAGTTGCAAATTCTAAAAAAGTTAAGGAAAATAAAGAATTGTACTTAGGATTCTTAAGAGCTTGTGAGAAAGGATTTAGAGATGTCAAAAACAATCCTGAGGAAGCTTTAGATATACTTTTAGCTAATCAAGAAGCGGATCAATTCCCTTTAACTAGAGGAATTGAAAAGCAAAGTTTACAAATCTTACTTCCAATTATGGAAAAGGAAGATGCTCCTTTCTTAGACCAGAAAGAAAAAGTATGGCAAGAAAATATAGATTGGCTATATGATAAAAAAATAATTAATAAAAAAATGGAAGCTAAAGACATATTTATAAATTTATATAAAGAAATGTAAAAAAGCTTTAATTAAGAAAAGGAAAGTGATGCTTGTGGAACAAAAATTATATCAGAATGAAGAAATATTAGAAACTTACTTAGGAACACCTGAAAAATATGAATGGTACAAACGTGCTTTTGCTAAATATGAAGTGAATGGTGTTGAAAAAATTGCTTGGAATTGGTCTTGGTATTCATTTTTCTTTAGTTATGTATATTTAGTTTATAGAAAATGCTATGTTGAAGCTATATTATTATGGATATTCCAAACTATTGTTGCTTGTACATTAGGAATAGCAGGAATAGTAATAATGATTTTATGTGGAGGTTTTTTACCATATCTTGTTTATAAAAGATATAAGAAAACTGCAATGGAAGTAGATCAAATTGATGGAGATTATCAAAAAAAATTAGAAACTATGAAAGAATTAGGAGGGGTGAATAAACTAGCAAGAAATATAATGATAGGTTTATTTGTTCTGTCTATTTTAAGTGTTTTAGGTTTAGCAGCTTTTGCAGTAGCAGCAGCTTTATAACTTAATAAAGATTATACTGATATATTCTAGAATGTATCAGTATTTTTTTTATTAATATAAAAATTGCTAAATTAGAAAATATCTAGTATAATAAGAATAAAGATTAGGGAAATAGTTAGGAGGCTTTTTTATGAAAATTGGTATACCTAAAGAAAAGAAGAACAACGAAAATAGAGTTGGCTTAACCGATGCAGGAGTGGGGCAACTAGTTCTTGATGGTAATGAAGTCTATGTTCAAAAAGGAGCAGGATTGGGAGTTGGAGTGTCTGATGAAGATTATATTTCTAGTGGGGCAGTTTTAGTTGAAACAACAGAAGAAATATTTGAAAAAGCAGAACTAATTATAAAAGTAGAAAGACCTTTAGAATGTGAGAGAAAATTATTAAAACCTCACCATATATTGTATGGTTATTTGCATTTAGCAGCTGATAAAGAGTCAACAGAAGAATTAGTTGAGTCAGGAGCAACATGCATAGGTTATGAAACTATTGTTTTACCTGATGGATCAATTCCTTTATTATCTCCAATGTCAGAGGTTGCAGGGAAAATGGCAGTTCAAGTTGGAGGATTTTATTTACAGAAAACAAAGGGTGGAAAAGGAATTGTTCTAGGAGGAGTTCCTGGAGTTGAAAGAGGTAGAGTTGTAGTTTTAGGAGCAGGAGCAGCGGGGCAAAGCGCGATAAAAACAGCTGTTGGTCTAGGGGCAGAAGTTATAGCTATTGATATAAATACAAATAAATTAAGATATTTAGACGATGTTTATAAATCACAAGTTACAACACTATATTCAACTCCTAGAAATATAGAAGAAGCAGTAGCTTCAGCAGATTTATTGATTGGGACAGTGTTAATACCTGGAGGGAAAACTCCTCGTTTAGTAACGAAAAAGTATATTAATAGTATGGGTAAGGGAAGTGTTATTGTTGATGTAGCAATAGATCAAGGAGGATGTTTTGAAACTTCTAAAGTAACTTCTCATGAAAAACCAATTTATTGTGTAAATGGAGTATTACATTATTGTGTAAGTAATATGGCAGGTGCTTATCCGATAACATCTACATTATCTCTTGAAAATGCATCTTTAAAATATGCAAGGGCAATAGCTAATTATGGATTAAAGGCGGCATGTGGAAAACATCCAGAATTAGTTAGGGGTATAAATATAATGAATCAAAGAGTGACGTGTAGAAAAGTAGCGGATAGTTTAGAAATGGACTATGTTGGAGTAGGATTTTAGGAAATTAAAAGTAGGGGGGATTATGGTAAAGAAAGATTTTATTCAATTATATTCTGAGGTTAATGATGTTAAAGATTTAAAATGTGCAAAGGAAGATGTTGAAAGATTTTTAAATACTTTAAAGATTGCCTTAACTAAGGATAAAGAACTTGTATTTAGAAACTTTGGATCTTTTGAAGTTAGGAAAACAAAAGAAAGAGATGTTGTTGATCCTAAGGATTCAAATAATATTATAAAAGCAAAACCTAGAAAATATGTAAAATTTAAAATCAGTAGAAAAATAGAAGATGAATTAGCTGATTAAAAATGTAAAAAGAGGATTGAATATATATTCAATCCTCTTTTTACATTTTTAATCAGCTAATTCATCTTCTATTTTTCTACTGATTTTAAATTTTACATATTTTCTAGGTTTTGCTTTTATAATATTATTTGAATCCTTAGGATCAACAACATCTCTTTCTTTTGTTTTCCTAACTTCAAAAGATCCAAAGTTTCTAAATACAAGTTCTTTATCCTTAGTTAAGGCAATCTTTAAAGTATTTAAAAATCTTTCAACATCTTCCTTTGCACATTTTAAATCTTTAACATCATTAACCTCAGAATATAATTGAATAAAATCTTTCTTTACCATAATCCCCCCTACTTTTAATTTCCTAAAATCCTACTCCAACATAGTCCATTTCTAAACTATCCGCTACTTTTCTACACGTCACTCTTTGATTCATTATATTTATACCCCTAACTAATTCTGGATGTTTTCCACATGCCGCCTTTAATCCATAATTAGCTATTGCCCTTGCATATTTTAAAGATGCATTTTCAAGAGATAATGTAGATGTTATCGGATAAGCACCTGCCATATTACTTACACAATAATGTAATACTCCATTTACACAATAAATTGGTTTTTCATGAGAAGTTACTTTAGAAGTTTCAAAACATCCTCCTTGATCTATTGCTACATCAACAATAACACTTCCCTTACCCATACTATTAATATACTTTTTCGTTACTAAACGAGGAGTTTTCCCTCCAGGTATTAACACTGTCCCAATCAATAAATCTGCTGAAGCTACTGCTTCTTCTATATTTCTAGGAGTTGAATATAGTGTTGTAACTTGTGATTTATAAACATCGTCTAAATATCTTAATTTATTTGTATTTATATCAATAGCTATAACTTCTGCCCCTAGACCAACAGCTGTTTTTATCGCGCTTTGCCCCGCTGCTCCTGCTCCTAAAACTACAACTCTACCTCTTTCAACTCCAGGAACTCCTCCTAGAACAATTCCTTTTCCACCCTTTGTTTTCTGTAAATAAAATCCTCCAACTTGAACTGCCATTTTCCCTGCAACCTCTGACATTGGAGATAATAAAGGAATTGATCCATCAGGTAAAACAATAGTTTCATAACCTATGCATGTTGCTCCTGACTCAACTAATTCTTCTGTTGACTCTTTATCAGCTGCTAAATGCAAATAACCATACAATATATGGTGAGGTTTTAATAATTTTCTCTCACATTCTAAAGGTCTTTCTACTTTTATAATTAGTTCTGCTTTTTCAAATATTTCTTCTGTTGTTTCAACTAAAACTGCCCCACTAGAAATATAATCTTCATCAGACACTCCAACTCCCAATCCTGCTCCTTTTTGAACATAGACTTCATTACCATCAAGAACTAGTTGCCCCACTCCTGCATCGGTTAAGCCAACTCTATTTTCGTTGTTCTTCTTTTCTTTAGGTATACCAATTTTCATAAAAAAGCCTCCTAACTATTTCCCTAATCTTTATTCTTATTATACTAGATATTTTCTAATTTAGCAATTTTTATATTAATAAAAAAAATACTGATACATTCTAGAATATATCAGTATAATCTTTATTAAGTTATAAAGCTGCTGCTACTGCAAAAGCTGCTAAACCTAAAACACTTAAAATAGACAGAACAAATAAACCTATCATTATATTTCTTGCTAGTTTATTCACCCCTCCTAATTCTTTCATAGTTTCTAATTTTTTTTGATAATCTCCATCAATTTGATCTACTTCCATTGCAGTTTTCTTATATCTTTTATAAACAAGATATGGTAAAAAACCTCCACATAAAATCATTATTACTATTCCTGCTATTCCTAATGTACAAGCAACAATAGTTTGGAATATCCATAATAATATAGCTTCAACATAGCATTTTCTATAAACTAAATATACATAACTAAAGAAAAATGAATACCAAGACCAATTCCAAGCAATTTTTTCAACACCATTCACTTCATATTTAGCAAAAGCACGTTTGTACCATTCATATTTTTCAGGTGTTCCTAAGTAAGTTTCTAATATTTCTTCATTCTGATATAATTTTTGTTCCACAAGCATCACTTTCCTTTTCTTAATTAAAGCTTTTTTACATTTCTTTATATAAATTTATAAATATGTCTTTAGCTTCCATTTTTTTATTAATTATTTTTTTATCATATAGCCAATCTATATTTTCTTGCCATACTTTTTCTTTCTGGTCTAAGAAAGGAGCATCTTCCTTTTCCATAATTGGAAGTAAGATTTGTAAACTTTGCTTTTCAATTCCTCTAGTTAAAGGGAATTGATCCGCTTCTTGATTAGCTAAAAGTATATCTAAAGCTTCCTCAGGATTGTTTTTGACATCTCTAAATCCTTTCTCACAAGCTCTTAAGAATCCTAAGTACAATTCTTTATTTTCCTTAACTTTTTTAGAATTTGCAACTATTAATAACTCGTTATAATAAGGTACACCAAAGTCTGTTGGATAGAAATAATTTACATCTACTCCTTTTTCTTTCATAACTGGAACCTCATGATTTACAAAACATCCTAAAGTAGCATCAACTCTTTTTGTTATCATTGAAGATAATAAATCAAAGCCTACATCTAAAACTTTAACTTTAGAAATATCTCCCCCATCTTCAGCTACCATTGTTTTTAACATATCCTCTGTTAATGGTCCATCAGAATATCCTATTGTTTTTCCTTCTAGATCTCTAGGTCTTGTAATCCCATTTTCTTTAGGAGATACAACTACATTTAAAGGACCTTGAGTTAAGGCTCCAATTGAAATAACTGGAATATCCTCTTGAGACTTCGCCATTATCATTTGTTGAGGATAAAATAATCCTAAATCTGCTTTTCCTGCTGCTGGCAAAGCTATTGGATCTGAAACATTTGCTGGATATTTTATTTCTAAATTAATTCCTTCTTCCTTAAAATAACCTTTTTCCATAGCAACATAAAATAAACTATGAATAGCATTTGGATACCAATCTAAAACTATAGAAACATCAGTTAATTTTTTTTCCTCAACTTTCTTGCTTCCACATCCCATGATAAAAACTAACATACATAACACTAATAACTTAATCTTCTTCACTTTTTCTCTTCCTTTCTTTATTTTATTATTTTTTTATTAATTAATCAAGTTTTTATATAATTTTTCAGGATTTTCTTTTCTTTTTATAAATCCTTTTTCATATAACCAATCTACATTTTTTTGAAAAACATCTTTATTTATAGTTAAAAATGGTCCAAATTTCTCCATAATTGGAATATATCTCTTTGTAGCTACTCTTTCTACATTTTCATTTAAAGGAAACTGATCTTTAGCTTGATTAGCTAAAAGTATTTGAACAGCTTCTTCAGGATTAGCTTTCACATCTTCAAAACCCCTTCTTGTAGCTTTTAAAAATTTACTGTAAACTTCCCCTCTTTCTTTTATTAAATCGTTATTTGCAATAATTAATGTTTCTGGATATTCAGGAACTCCAAAATCTTTTGGAAAAAAGTAATTTACTTCATAACCTTTTTCTTCCATAAGAGGAACCTCATGAGTTACAAGTCCTCCTAAAGTAGCATCTACTTTTTTTGTTATTAAAGAAGATAATAGTTCAAAACCAACATCAACTAATTTAACTTTACTTGGATCTCCACCATCTGCCTTCATCATAGCATCTATCATTTTTTCTGATAAAGGTCCTCCGCAATAACCTAAAGTCTTACCTTCTAAATCTTTTGGACGTTTTATATTACTTTCTTTTAAAGACATAACTGTACTAACTGATCCTTGTAATGTAGCTGCAATAGCTTTAACTGGAATATCATCATTTACAATTGACATTATTGTACGATGAATATAATAATAACCTAAATCTGCTTTTTTAGCTGCAACTAATGCTAAAGAATCTGAAACTCCTGATGGCATGTGAATATTTAATTTTATTCCCTCTTCTTCATAATACCCTTTTTCCAAAGCAACATATATAGGAGTACTGGAAGATGTAGGATACCAATCCAAAACTAAATCTACAGTTTCATATTTTTTCTCTACATTCTTATCATTTAATTTTTTCCCACAAGCAGCAAATATAATCACCAATAAAATAACTAATAAATTTTTAAACTTCATTTAGTTTCCCCTCCATTTTAAGAATTTCTTTTCTAAAAAAGAAATTAAGTTAACAAAAAGTACAGCTATCACCGAAATCAAAACTATTGGTGCAAAAACTCCTGCTCCATCTAGTTGTGTCATCATTCTTTTACTAAAGTATCCTAGTCCCGCAGTTGCTCCTAACCATTCTCCTATTGCTGCCCCTATTAAAACCAAAGGAACTGCCATTTTAAGAGATGAAAAGAAGTATGGAATTGTAGATGGCACTTTCAATTTCCAAAATATATCCCACTGACTAGCATGCATACTTTTAAAAAGTTCTATATAATCTTTTTTTGTTGATTTTAATCCATCATGTAAATTAATTGTAACTGGAAAAAAAGCAATCAATACAGCTACCAAAACTTTACTCCAAATACTATATCCAAACCAAAGAATAAAAATTGGAGCTATAGCTGGAGTTGGTATAGTTTGAGTTGTTACTATTATTGGATATATTGCTTCTTCCACTTTTTTGCTTTTATCCATAATCACTGCTAAAAATATCCCTAATGCAAAAGATAGAATAATAGACACTATAGCTATCTTTAAAGTTGCAAACATATGATATTTAAATAATGGCCCTCTTAATTCCCACATTCTTTTTAAAATTGCTGTTGGCCAAGGTAAAACAAATTTTAAATTTAAAATTCTTGCAAAAATTTCCCATATTATAAATAATATACCAGAAGAATAAAAAGCTAATGAAGGTTTTTTCATTTTTCTTCCCCCCCTATATTTAATAATATTTTTTTCTTAGTTTCTATTATAAACTCTTCATCTTTTTCTTTTGGTAATTTATATTCAACAAAAGAATCTAAAGGTCTATTTCGACAAACTAATATTCTATCCGATAAATATAAAGCTTCATTTATATCATGGGTTATAAAAATAACACTTTTATTAAATTCTTTTAAAGTTTCCAACAACCATTTTTGTAATTTTCCTTTGGTTATAGCATCTAAAGCACTAAAAGGTTCATCTAATAACAATATATCAGCTTCTGTTAAAAGAGTTCTTATAAAAGAAACTCTTTGTCTCATTCCACCAGAAAGATCTTGAGGTAATTTATCTGTATACTCTTCTAAATGAAGTTTCTTTAAATAAAATTTTCCTTTTTTTCTTCCTTCATTTATAGATTTTTTGTTCAACTCTATAGGAAGAAGTATATTATCTATTACTGTTCTCCAAGGCAAAAGTAAATCTCTTTGAGGCATATAAGCTGTTTTCAAACTTTTTATTTTTCCACTTTTTTGTTTTTCTATTCCACCTATAATTTTTATTATAGTAGATTTTCCACAACCACTACTTCCAACAATTGATAAAAATTCATTTTTATTTAATGAAAAGGATATTTCTTTAATAAGCTCTTCTTCTCCTTCATATGCAAAGGATACTTTATCTAATTCTAAAACTTTCATTTTTTCTCTCCTAATTTTCTATATTATAGGCCATATCCCAAAATATATATTCAAATCTACTTGTATTAACAAATATATCAATTAATTTCTCTTTTTTCTTTTCATTTATTCCTTCAGCATATTTATTAACTAATTCAAGCAACCAAATTGTTAACTCATGATACTCTTCTGAAATATATGATTCTATCCATTCAGCATAAAAATTATCTTTTATTCCATACTTTTTATAAAGATGTCTTCCTATACATTCATAACTCCAAAGACAAGCTAAAACAGATACTGCTATTTCAATTATTCCACCAGCATAAGAAACAGCTAACATATAATGAGTATATGATAAATTAGCTAGAGCTGGTTTCGCATTTTCCACCTCTTTTTTAGTTATCCCTAATCTCTCCATATATTTTCTATGAGTAGCCATTTCAGTATGAAGAGTCCCCTCAGCCAAACTAGAAAATTTAGCCATCGTTTCTTCATCTTCACTTTTTATAGCACCTAGAGAAAATACTTTTGCATAATCCAATAAGTATAAGTAATCTTGTATCATATAATGTTTGAACTTTTCTTTATCTAATTTTCCACTTCCAAGCTCATCTACAAATGGATGTTCATAGTAACTTTCCCATATTTTTTCAACATGAGAATATAATTCGTCAGTAAAAAGCATTATTTCCTCCTAAAATAAAAAAATCATTCCCTAAAATATATACTCAACGTATAAATAAGAAAATGATATAAAACTTCACCACTTCCCTCCGCTAGCATTATCTAGAACAGGTAATTAAGGGTAATTCTCAGCTCTCGCTCCCCTAGTAGTATTACACAACAAATAAACTATAACATAATTTATTAATCTTATCAAGATTAAGGAGAAAAATTGTACTATTACAATAAATTTCATTAAAATAAAATTTTGTTCAGTAACTTATGTTATTTTAAGGTTTTTTGTGATAAAATTACTATAAGAATTATAATTTACTTTTTGGAGGTAATTAAATTGGATAAAAAATTTTTAGAAAACTATGTTGAACTTGCTTTAAAAATTGGAATTAATTTACAACAAAATCAATGTTTAGTAATTATGTCTCCTGTTGAAACTGCTGATTTCACTAGAAAATTAGTAGAAGAAGCTTATAAAATAGGAGCTAGTGAAGTTATTGTTCATTGGTCTGATGATTTCTGTAAAAAAATGGATTTCACTCACAAAAACAAATCTTTATTTGAATCTATGCCTGAATGGCAATTAGAATCTCTTATGTTTTATGCAAATAAAGGAGCTGCTTTCTTAAGTATTGCTGCAAATGATCCTGAACTTTTAAAGGGAATCGATCCTGAAAAAATTGCTATTTCTCAAAAAACTAGAAACATTAAGTTTAAACCTTATTATGATAAAGTTATGGGAAATGAAATACAATGGAATATTTTATCTGTACCAACTGTTGCTTGGGCAAAAAAAATATTTAAAGACTGTGATGATGAAAAAGCTGTACAAAAATTATGGGATGCAATTATTTATTCTGTAAAAGCAGATACTCCTGATCCTATAAAAACTTGGAAAGATCATTTAAATAATTTAAAAGAAAAAATGGATTATTTAAATAATAAACAATTTGAAGAACTTATAATCACAAATTCTTTAGGTACTAATTTAAAAGTTAAAATGCCTAAAAATCATATTTGGGCATCTGGAAAAGATATTACAAAAAATAATATCGAATTTGTTGCCAATATTCCAACTGAAGAAGTTTTTTCTCTTCCTCATAAATATGGAGTTAATGGTATTGTTTATGCATCTAAACCACTTAACTATGGAGGAACTTTAATTGAAAATTTCTCACTTACATTTAAAGATGGAAGAATCATTGATTTTAAAGCAGCTAAAGGAAAAGAAGCTTTAAAAAATCTTATTAATACTGACGAAGGTTCTAAATATTTAGGAGAAATTGCTCTTGTACCATTTAATTCTCCTATTTCAAATTCAAATATTTTATTTTTTAATACTTTATTTGATGAAAATGCATCTTGTCATTTAGCAATTGGGCAAGCCTACCCTAGCTGTATTAAAGGGGGAGACACTATGGATTCTGCTGCTATGGAAAAAAACGGTGTTAATGATTCTTTAACACATGTTGATTTCATGTTTGGAACAGAAGATTTAAATATTATTGGAAGAGATAAAAACAATAAAAAAGAAAATATATTTATTGAAGGTAATTGGGCCTTTTAATTAAGTATTTATTGCTTTTTTTACTATTTTCTTCTATAATAATATATACGATATTATTTATTTTTGGAGGTTCAAGTGTTACAAAAATTTAAAAGAAACTTTTCGATAATCGCTCATATAGATCATGGAAAATCTACTATAGCTGATAGACTTATGGAATGTACTCACGCTGTTAGTGAAAGAGACATGAAATCTCAGCTTTTAGATTCTATGGATCTAGAAAGAGAAAAAGGTATTACAATAAAAGCACAAGCAGTTACATTATACTATAAGGCTAAAGATGGAAATGAATATGAATTAAACCTTATAGATACTCCTGGTCATGTTGACTTCATTTATGAAGTTTCTAGATCTTTATCTGCCTGTGAGGGAGCTCTTCTGGTAGTTGATGCTGCCCAAGGTGTAGAAGCTCAAACTTTAGCAAATGTATATTTAGCTTTAGAAAATGATCTTGAAATTATACCTGTTATTAATAAAATAGATTTACCAGCAGCAGAACCTGAAAGAGTTAAAGCTGAGATAGAAGATATTATTGGGCTTCCAGCTGATGATGCAGTCCTTGCTTCTGCTAAAATAAATCTTGGAATTCCAGAACTTTTAGAAGCCATTGTTGAAAGAATTCCAGCTCCTGAATATGATGAGGACGCTCCTTTAAAAGCTCTTATCTTTGATTCAAAATTTGATGACTATAGAGGAGTATTAACTTATATAAAAATAGAAGATGGAACTATTAAAAAGGGAGATAAAATTAGAATTTGGTCTACAGGAAAAGAAATTGAAGTTCTTGAATGTGGAATATTCTCTCCTACAATGAAATCTACTGGTGAACTTTCAAGTGGTTCTGTTGGGTATATTATCACTGGATTAAAAGCTATCAAAGATTCCAGAGTTGGAGATACTATAACTCATGCTAAAAGACCTTGTTCTGAACCACTTCAAGGATTTAGACCAGCTCAATCTATGGTTTTTGCAGGAATATATCCTTTATCAACTGATGACTACGGAGATTTAAGAGAATCTTTAGAAAAATTACAATTAAATGATGCCTCTTTAAATTTTGTTCCTGAAACTTCTTTAGCTTTAGGATTTGGATTTAGATGTGGATTCTTAGGTCTTTTACATATGGAAATTATAGTTGAGAGACTTAGAAGAGAATACAATATTGATTTAATATCAACATCACCATCTGTTGAATATAGAATAACAAAAGAAGGAGAACCAACTTATATAATTGATAATCCTTGCGAGTTTCCAGAAGCAGGAAAAGGAAAATTCATAATAGAAGAACCTTTTATCAAAGGAAATATAATTGTTCCTAAAGATTTTGTTGGAGGAGTTATGGAACTTTGCCAAGAAAAACGTGGAATATATGTTGGGATGAATTTTATTGATGAAACAAGAGCCATGATTACTTATGAACTACCTCTTGCTGAAATTGTTTTAGATTTCTATGATAAATTAAAATCTAAAACTAAAGGTTATGCTTCTTTTGAATATGAATTAATTGAATACAGAGCTGGAGAACTTGTAAAAGTTGATATTCTAGTTTCTGGAGAAATTGTTGATGCTTTCTCATTCATAGCACATAAAGATAATGCTGTTACAAAAGGAAGAGCTATTTGTGAAAGATTAAAAGAAGTTATTCCAAGACAACAGTTTGAAATACCTATCCAAGCTGCTCTTGGAGCTAAAATTATAGCTAGAGAAACTATTAAAGCTTATAGAAAAAATGTCCTTGCTAAATGTTATGGTGGGGATATAACAAGAAAGAAAAAACTGCTTGAAAAACAAAAAGCAGGTAAGAAAAGAATGAAACAAATAGGAAATGTTGAAATACCTCAAGAGGCATTCGTTTCTGTATTAAAATTAAATAACAATTAATTTAAAGTTTACTTGGAGGGGCTTATGTTTTTCCTTATGGGATTTGGAAGCAAAGAAAATATAATTGAAAATATTAAATTTAAATGTGTTAATTGTATTAATGAGAATGCTAAATTAATTGAAAGGGCTAATTCTTTTTCTTTATTTTTTATACCGTTATTTAAATTTTCAAAAAAATATTTTATTGTTTGTACTAAATGTAATAGTATTTATAAACTCAAAAATGAATCAATTAAAAATATTTTAAAAACTAAAAATGTTTCTTATGACGATATTGAAGGAATAGTTAATAATGGCTCTGTATGTAATCACTGCGGAGCTAGAGTTAATCCTCAGGATACTTATTGTCATAAGTGTGGAAATAAATTATAACTTTATAAATTTAAGGATGTGGAATAGTGAACATTACTTTTTTTAAAGGTGTTATAACTGGTATAATTCTATCTCTTCCCTTTGGTCCTGTTGGTTTTTATTGTATGGAAAAAACTTTAATAGGAGGTAAAAAAGAAGGATATACTACAGCGATGGGAATGGTTGCTTCAGATGTCATTTATGGACTACTTGCATTTTTCTTTATCAATCAAGCTGAAGTATTTATTTTAAAGCATGAAATTTTCTTTAAAGGATTAGTTGGAATTTGTCTTATAGCCCTAGGAATCAAAAAATTAAATACTGATGTTATTATTAAAAAACCAGCTAATTATGACTATAACTATGGTTATATTCAAAATTTCTTCTATGGTTTAATACTTTCTCTTCTTAATGTTGCAGGTATTGTTACTATAATTTTCATCTATACTCTTTTAAGTGTAGTTGGAGATTCAGATAATTATTTTTTACTTGCTCTTGGAATTGGAAGTAGTGGATCTCTTTCTTGGTTTTTAACTGTACAAATAATAACTTATTTTAAAAGATTTATTAATGATGAACTTCTTATTAAATTGTCTAAGATTTCTAGTTTTATTATTCTTACTTTTGGAATAGTATCTCTAGGATATATTTTATTTAAATAATGAATAGAGGGTAGGTTATGAAAAATATATTAGAAAATATAAATGTAAATAAAAATGCTACTATTGCTGTAGCTATGAGTGGAGGTGTTGACAGTTCTGTAACTGCATATCTTCTAAAGAAAAAAGGATTCAATATTTTTGGAGTCACTATGAAGACTACTGAAAATGATATTGATGCTGATGCTAAAAAAGTTTGTGATGACTTAGGAATTAAACACTATATTTTTGATATCAGTGAAGAATTTTCAAATAAAGTTGTAGACTATTTTGTTCAAGAATATAATAATGGAAGAACTCCAAATCCTTGTATGGTTTGTAATAAATATATTAAAATGGGAGCATTAATTGATTTCTGTCTAGAAAAAGGTGCTGATTTTATGGCTACTGGTCACTATAGTAATATCAGTGATGGCTCTTTAAAGATTGGAGAAGACTTAAAAAAAGATCAAGCTTATTTTCTTTCTCAAGTGTCAAAAGAAAAATTAAAACATATTATATTTCCCCTTGGAAATATAAGCAAAGAAGAAGTTAGACAATTAGGAAAAGATTTAGGAGTAAGAGTTTATTCTAAAAAAGATTCTCAAGAAATTTGCTTTGTGGAAGATGGAAAATTAAAAGAATTTTTAATTGAAAAAACTAAAGGAAAGATTGTTAAGCCTGGAAATTTTGTTGATACAAAAGGAAATATATTAGGAAAACATAAAGGACTTGCTTTTTATACTATAGGTCAAAGAAAAGGATTAGGAATCGCTGCTCCTTCTCCATATTATGTTTTAAAATTAGATGGAACTAAAAATGAAGTTATTCTTGGAAGTAATGAAGAATTATTCAAATCATCTCTTATTGCAGACGATATCAACCTTTTAAAAGTTAATTCTTTAAATGATTTAAATGGAATGATTTGTAAAGCAAAAACTAGATCTAGAGATAAATTCCACCCATGTAAAATAGAAGTTTTAAACGAAAATGAAATAAAGGTTATATTTACAGAAGATCAAGTTAGAGCAGTTACACCTGGTCAAGGAGTTGTTTTATATGATGACTCTTATGAAGTTATTGCAAGTGGATTTATAAAAGAGTAATAATTTATTAATTACATATAATAGTAAAAAGAGTGGAAGGGTAATCCACTCTTTTTTTTATACTATATATAACATGTAGGGTTTTTATCCATTAGCTAATCTATAAATTGCTTCTATATAAATTTTTAATAAAGTATCTATAGTAGATAAATCTATACATTCATTTTTTTGATGCATTGTGTCAGTAGTTCCTTTCAATAAAGCTCCAAATGCGACACAATTCTTAACTGCTTTAGCATAAGTTCCTCCTCCTGTAGAACGAGGTTCTCCATCAGGATCTCCTGTAACTTCTTGATAAATATCTGTTAGTGTTTTCACTAAAAAATTATCTTTAGCAACATAAAGAGGTCCTTCTTCTTTTAAAGGTACAAATTCCATATTATATTTTTCTAATAATTTTAATAATTTAGTTTTCAACTCATTATAATCAATTGTAACAGGATATCTAGTATCTACAGATACAACAACGTACCCATCCTCTACAAAAGCTTTTCCATAATTCATCGTAATTTCTCCAGATGGTTCATCCTCATAAAAAAGTCCTGCAGATTTTCCGTTATATTCCATTTTTACATTTTCAGCAAAATATTTTCCCATTTCTTTTAATCCTGAAATTTCAATATTTAATAAATCAATAAAATTCATCAATGAAGATAATGAATTATATCCTGATTCTGGATGAGCTGCATGAGCAGATTTTCCAAAAGAAGTTAATACCACTTTATCCTTTTCAACTTTACTTTCTATTTTATATTCTTTTCCTGCATTATAATCTACTAATTTTTTTTCAATTTCTTCTTTATAAGAAATTGGTAAGCTTAATATTGCTTTTTCAGGAACAGCATTATATACTTTTCCTCCTTCTAATTTAATATCTTTAGAGTCTGTCTTAATCTTAATAAGTCCTCTCATTATACCTTTTTCAGCAAATGTTACTGGAAAAGTACTATCAGGAGTAAAAGACATAACTGGTTGAGGCATATTTAATTTACCAAAATAATGCTTCATACATCCCCAATTAGTTTCTTCATTAGCACCAACTATCATTCTAACTTTTCTTTTCATTGGTACTCCCAAATCTTTTAAAGTTTTCATTGCGTAAAGAGCTATCATTAGTGGTCCTTTATCATCTAAAGTTCCTCTTCCATACATTTTATTATTTACAATCTCGCCTGAATAAGCAGGGTAATCCCAACCAGTCCCTTCAGGAACAACATCTACATGACCTAATATTCCTATAGATTCTTCTCCTTGACCAAACTCAATATGACCAACGTAATTATCAAAATTTTCTGTTTCAAATCCTAATTTTTTTGCAACTTCTAAAAAATGATTCAACGCCTTTGCAGGTCCTTCACCAAATGGCATTCCTGGTTTTGATTCTTCTTCCACACTTTTTATTCTAATAGATTCTTGTAATGATTTTATTACTTCATCTTTGTATTTTAAAACTTCATTTTGTATATCCATTTATTCTACTCTCCTTATTATATTCTTATAATACCATTTGCATAGTAGTTGATACTCCAGGTCCAATTGGTAATCCTGCGAAATACCAAATCATTAATAATGCTAACCAAGCAAATAAGAAACATAAAGAATAAGGTAACATTGTTGATATTAAAGTTCCTATTCCACTATCTTCATCATATTTTTGAGCATAAGCAACTATAAATGCAAAATATGACATTAAAGGAGAAATTATATTAGTTGACGAATCTCCTATTCTGTACATTGCTTGAGTAAATTCAGGAGTAAATCCTAATTTCATAAACATTGGAATAAATACAGGTGCCATAATAGCCCATTTAGCTGATGCAGAACCCATAAATAAATTCAAGAAAGCTGAAACTATTACAAAACCTACAATTAATGGGAAACCTGTAAATCCTATTGCTTCAAGAACATCTGCCCCTTTAACTGCAACTATTGTTCCTAAGTTTGTATAAGAAAAATATTTTATAAATTGAGCAGCAGCAAATACTAAGGCCATATATCCACCCATTCCACTCAATGCTTTTCCTATTAATTTAACTAGATCTTTATCTGATTTTATTGTTCCAACTGCTCTACCATAAAAATATCCAGGTATCATGAAGAAGAACATAATTCCAGGTAATAAACCATTTCTCATAAAATTAACAATACTACCATTTTCTCTAAATATTGCATTTTGTGGAACTGTTAATGCTAAAACAATTATTAAATAAATTACTAAAGATATTCCTGCATGTTTTAATCCTTTTTTCTCTAAATCTCCAACTTCTCCTAATTCTTCCTTATGCGCTCCTTTATATTCCCCAAGTCTTGGTTCAACAATTTTTTCTGTAATATAAGTACCTATAAAAGTAATTAAGAAAGTTGAAACTACCATGAAGTACCAGTTCGCTGTTGGTAAAACTACATAATCCGGAATAAATATTCTAGCAGCCTCTGTTGATATCCCTCCTAATAGTGGATCAAGAGTTCCTATTAATAAGTTAGCTGAGAATCCTCCTGAAACTCCTGCAAATGCTGCAGCAATTCCTGCTAATGGATGTCTTCCAACTGACATAAATATTACAGCTCCAAGTGGAACTAAAACTACATATCCTGCATCAGAAGCTATATTTGACATTATCCCTGCAAAAACTAAAACTGCTGTTAATAGCTTTGGTGAAGTCGATAAAACTAACTTTCTTAAACAAGCGTGTATTAATCCACTTCCATCTGCTACTCCAACCCCTATAATTGCAACTAATACTGTTCCTAAAGGAGCAAAACTTGTAAAGTTTTTAGTCATACTATTAAATGCATATCTTATTCCTTCTGGACTAAGCAATGATTTTGCTTTTAAATGAATTGCACCTATTTCAAAAGTTTTTCTATTTATTCCAGTATAATCTACTGAAACTCCTGCTTTAGCACAAATAGCCGATACAACTACAACAATTAATGATAACATAACAAAAATTGTCATTGGATGAGGTAATTTATTACCTACAACTTCGACTCCGTCAAGAAATCTGTTAAACATACCCTTTTTCTGTTTCATTTTTCACCCTCCTAGTTATTTTATGTACACATAACAGAATTATAATATATTTTTACGTTTTTTTCAACTTTTCTTGGCAAAAATACTATTTATAAAAACAAATTTAAACAATGTATACCCAAAAATACTTTTTAAATGTGTTATTCAACCATTTAATTATCATATTTAAGTTTTGTTATTTCAACATTTTAATTTCAACAACAACAAAAAAAGAAATAATATAAAATTATTTCTTTTTTATGTTTTTTATTTAATTTTTAGTACTTTTTATCCTAAATAATTCATTAATCTTTCTTTTTCAATTTCTAAATCATTCATTAAACCTAAAATTATATCTAAAGCTGTTTCTCTTTTTTTAACCATAGATGCTACTTGACCAGCCATAACACTTCCTTCTTTAACATCTCCATCAACTGCTGCAAGTTTTAATCTTCCAACACCTAATTTTTCCATTTCTTCTATAGGAGCTCCTGCTTTTTCTAAACTCAACATTTCTTTAGCTAATTTATTTTCAATTACTCTAACTGGATGACCTGTAAAAGTTCCTGTTGCAACTGTCGATCTATCTTTAGCTTTTATAATTGCTTGTTTGTAATTATCATGAACATTACACTCTTCAGCTACTAAAAATTTAGTTCCTACTTGTACCCCTTCTGCTCCAAGAGCATATGCTGCTAAGAATTGTTTCCCTCCACCAATTCCACCAGCTAATATAACAGGAATCTCTACTGCCTCAACTACCTGAGGAGTCAGAGCCATTGTAGTTATTTCTCCAATATGTCCCCCTGCTTCAAGTCCTTCTGCAATAACTGCATCTGCTCCAATTCTTGCCATTCTTTTAGCAAGAGCTACTGAAGCAACTACTGGGATTACTTTTATATTTGCTGCTTTTAATTTTTCCATATATACTCCAGGATTTCCAGCTCCAGTTGTTACAACTTTCACACCTTCTTCGATACATATATCTATTTGCTTTTCTACATTTTCCATCATTAACATTAAATTTACACCAAAAGGTTTATCTCCTGCTATTTCTTTTGCTGTCTTTATTTCTTTTCTTAAAATATCTAAAGGCATTCCACCACCAGCAATAATCCCTAGTCCTCCTGCTTTAGATACTCCTCCAGCTAAAGTTCCATCAGCTATCCAAGCCATAGCTCCTTGAATTATAGGATATTTTATTCCCAATATTTCACACACTCTATTATTTTTCATTCTTTATATTTCCCCCTTAAATCTTTTATTTCATAACAAAATTATAAAATTTTTATTTCTAAACGCATTATAATTCATAACCTTCATCTATTATACCATAACTTTTTAATACTTTCTAATACTAATATTGAATATTTTTATTTGACTGTTTTTAATTTATATTTTATAATGAAAAGAAGCATATTTTAAGGAGGTACATAACCAATGCTAAAAATATTTAATGTAAACGTTTATGGTTTAGAAGAAAGCGCAAAAGCTAGCGGATACCCTATGATTAGCGGAGAAATCCCATGTTATGACGATATTGATGAACTATCTGAAAAAGAAATTAAGAGAATAAAACATTTAGGTAATGCTATCCCTGGAAGTGGACATGATTGTTTCTTAAAAGGAATTACAGTACAATTTGATATTACTTATCCTAATTACTGGACTCCACAATTCCAAAGATATCATTTTGCAGATATTGTAAGTTCAACTTCAAAAATGCATAGAATTACAAGAATGGATTTAAATAAAACTTGTAATAAATATGTTGATGACGTTGTTATTGAAAATCTTCAAAAATGGGTAGATATCTATAATTCTTTCCCTGAAGATAAAAATGAAATAACTATCAAAGAAAACACATATGATAAATATAAAGTATTTATGAAAATTATTTCAAATGCTCCTCTTGGTTTAGAGCAAACTATGAGAGTAACAACTAATTATCTTCAATTAAAAAGTATTTATAATCAAAGAAGGCATCATAAATTAAAAGAAGATTGGGGTGCTTTTTGTGATTGGTGCTTAACATTACCAATGTTTAAAGATCTTTGTATTAAAAATAAATAGGCAAATAAAAAAAGACAGAGATTAATCTCTGTCTTTTTTTTATTTTAAAATTCTTTTGAAAATCATAGGCCATAAACATATTATCCAAATCATTAAAATAAAATATTTTAATCCATAAATAATTAAAGCATCAAAACCTAATAAATCACTAAATAATTTAAATGATTTATCTAATAATCCCACTCCTATTAATCCAAGCAATATTTTAAACCCTTGTTCCCATATCCTTATAGTTCTAACTCTGAATTTAACAAAATTACCTTCTAAATAATTTCCTAAAACAAATCCAAATCCAGCCCCTATAACTTTAGAAGAATCTATCAAATATTTAACCTCTACTGTTTTCTTACTATACAGAATAAAAGTATAACCCAATAATATTATTCCTAAAAAAACAGATATCATCATTAACTCTATTCTTTGGTATCTACTATATTTCTTTGTATACTTTATAGTTACAAAGGCAATGGCAGCTGTCAAAGCAAAAGCAAAAATTACATCTTTTGGAGTATGAACCCCTAAATACATTCTTGAAAAACAAACCAGCAATGGTACTAAAATTAATACTATTTTTAAAAATCTACTTCTAAAATAAAAAGCTAATCCAGCAAATATAGAAGTTGAACTTTGAACATGTCCACTTGGAAAGGAATAGCCTGTAGCTTTTTTCAAAGCAAAATCAACCGCTTTAAAACTAGGATCAATTACCCAAGGTCTAGCTGTTCCAAAACCTAACTTTATTCCTTGAACTAAAAAAGATGACATAAAAAATATGTACCCTAATATTTTTCCTAGCTTTTTATTAACACACCAATAAATAATACACAATATAATTATTATAGTTGTCCCTTCTCCTAGTCTAGTAATTAAATTCCAAAAAGTATCTCCAAAGGGAGTTCTATAATTAGATAAAAAACTTAAAAATCTCATAATTATTTTTCTCCATTAATATAACTTTTCATAATTATAGCTATGTCAGTTGCAAAAATACAAATAACTGCTATTCCTAACATTATAAACTCAGCCGCATTATTCTCCTTCAAAATTCTTTGAGCTGCGAAACTGCTCAAAACAAAAGCACTTGAAATTATAGCTAAAATATTAATATTTTTCTTAGAAGGAACCTTACTCCCAAGTATTATCATAGCACCAATAACAAATACATACACAATCTTCGATATTAACATTTCAATAATAGGTTTATTTTCAACTAAAACTACACATAATCCTAAAGTTGATAAAAATAAAGCAATTCCTGCCAGAGAATAAAATACTAAATTTTTAGATTTAAAATCTAATTTCATTAAAACTATCACATACCCTATAAATCCAATAAAAGATATTCCTGCTCCTACAGAGTAAACCAAAGTTTCCATATTTGAATTTCTAAAAAATAACATTCCTCCAACTGAAACAATACTAACAAAAAATAAAATAAAAAAATCTAAAAAACCTCTCTTTAACTTTAACGACATTAACTTTCCTCCAAGTATATTTATATCTAATTTTATCATAGAAATACCTAAAAATAAAGGGTTTCCTTTATTTGTCATTTATTTCACTTATAAAAGTTGATCCTAATATTAATACTGCTCCTATAATTTGAAAAATTCCTAAACTTTCTTTTAAAAATAAAGTTGAAATTAAAACTGCAAATATAGGATCTATATAACTTAATATTGCTAAAGTTTGCCCTTTTAAATTTTTTATTGCTGAAAAATAAATAGTATATGCTAATCCTGTATGAATTATTCCTAAAAATAATAAACTATATAAAGATATTCCATGAAGTGACCCAAAATTAAATCCAGTTGTTAATAATATATAAGGGATTAGCATAATTGCAGCTACAAACAACTGAACTATTGTTCTATCTCCAGGGGAAATATTTATAATAAACTTATTTGAAATAATTACACTTGCATAAAAAACAGCTGCTAAAATCCCATAAAATATTCCTAAAAGATGATTATATTCCACATTTCCACTTGAAGATTTATTAGTCCCTACAATCATCAACATCCCAATCATAGCTAAACATATACATATAACTTTTTTTAAACTAATTTTTTCCTTAAGAAGCAAAGGAGATGCAATCATTACAAAAATAGGCGCAAAATAATAAGAAATTGTAGCTATTGAAATTGTAGTATATTTGTAAGCTTCAAATAAAAACATCCAATTTAATCCCATTGCAATTCCTGAAAAAACTAATAATTTTAAATTTCCCTTTATTGATGTTACTGATACATTTGTCTTTAATATATAACTCGTTATCAATAAAAAAACACTCCCTATTATCCCTCTTGAAAAAGCAATCTCACTTGAAGATAAATCTATATTTTTTATAAATATTCCTATGGTTGAAAAGGTTAGCATCGCCCCCATTACTTTTAATTTATCCATTCTCTCCCCCTATTTTATTCGAAATATTCTTTTCTTACTTCATCCATAGCGTCTTCGTATTCTTTCCTTTGCTTTTCTGATAAAGAGTTTGAATATGAATTCACCATTAAATCATGAACTATATAGTCACTTGTTATATCTATAATTCCTGGATCATTTGTCCAAGAAACTTGACTAGCCTCTCCCCTTGAAACTATCCCAGTAATAGCTTCTTTTCTATCAATAATCACAACAATATTTCTCTCTTCTTTTTCACTAAGATAAGTTTTAAGCCTTCTATGAGTCAATACATTTTTTAATTTATTATTATATCCAAAATAAATTCCCTTTACAATAATCCCTCTTTTTTCTGCTTCTATTAAACTATCTGATAATTGTAAAAATTCTTCATCCCAAATTGAAACGTCTATCCTTTCTTCAGCTAATCCAATTATTAAATTTAGAAAACTAAATATTTCTTTTCTACCAGAAAGAATTTTAGTATCATAGTGAACTATATTTTTCAAATAAAGTTCATTTGTTTTTTCTTCTACATTTTTTAATACAGACTCATAATTTTTTTTTATTTTACTTATGAATAATTTTGGCTCTAAAGGGAAATAAACTAGCCCTGATTCTATTTTTTTACTAAATACTAATTGCTTTTTTAGCAAATTATCTAAAACTTCATATATTTTAGATCTAGGAACTCCTGAAGTTTTACTCAAGCTATATCCATTCAAAGGAAAATTTTCCAACAACTTTGTATAAGCTTTTGCCTCATATTGATTTAAACCTAATTTTTTCATATCTTCTAATAATTTTAAATTTTCGTCCATAAATCATTCTCCTATAATTATAATCCTAGACTTAATAATAGCATACAAATTCCTATTGACCCGAGCACAGGAATAACAATTCCATCTTTTATAAAAGAAAGTACACAAGCTATAATTATTCCTGCTATTGAAACTATTTCATGATTTGGTATAGCATCTAAAAAACCAGGAACAATAAGAGCACCTAAAGCTGTATAAGGAATATACCCTAAAAATTCTTCTAATTGTTTTGGTAATCTTTTTCCTGAGACCAATAAAAAAGGTAATAGCCTAGGTAAATATGTTACCACAAACATTCCTAAAATCAAAACATATATCTTATTCATTTATCTCCTCCTTTGATGAAGAAATAACTAAGCCTAAAAATGAAACAAATAATATAGTCACTACTATACTCCAACCTTGAGCAAGATGAATTACTTTAGTTAAAACAGTATTCATAATCCCTGATAATAAAACTAAAATTAATATTTTATTCGATTTTTTTAAAGCTGGAATTAATATAGCTACAAATAATGAATATAAAGCTATCCCCATACTAGTTTGTACTATTTTTGGTAAAATTCCTCCTAATACATATCCTAAAAAAGTTCCTATTATAAAAGAAGAATAAGCCATCCCTTCTAAAACTAACATATATTTACTTGTTAACTCTTTATTTTTTAAAGAAGCTACTGAAAATGTTTCATCTGTTAGGCCAAAAGCTATAAACGGTATCTTGTTTTTCATTTCTAAACTAATTTTGGGAGAAATAGATGCTGAAAACAATACATGCCTCATATTAACAAGTAAAGTTGTTAATAATATTTCCCCCATACTAGCTCCTGCTATTAATAAATTTACAGCTATAAACTGACTAGCTCCTGCAAAAACAAACAATGAAAAACTCACGCTTTCAGCTAAACTTAGATTTGCTGACTTACATAAAATTCCAAATGCCATTGCAATAGGTATAAATCCTATAACTATTGGTGTCCCATCTGTTATAGCATCACGAAAATTACATTTTTTTAAACTTTCCATATTCCCTCCAATATTTTTTGTTAACTACTGTAGTAGTTACTATAACACAGCTTGTGAAATTTATCAATAATTTTTTTTTAAATAAAAAAATATTTGAAATTTTTTTAAAACTATGATATATTTTACTTACAAGAGTGGTATACACCACCCATCCATTTAAAAGTTTGTAAGGAGGAAAAAATATGAAAAAATATTCAATTGCTATAGTTGGGGGTGCCAGCAGTTATACTCCTGGAATTGTTAGAAGTATTATGAATGCATATGATAAAATGCCTATTAAAGAAATTATATTACAAGATATTGATGAAGAAAAATTAGATGTTATGGGTGAATATTTAGAAATATTATTTAGAGATGAGAAATTTCCAGCAGATGTAAAATGGACAACTTCTAGAAAAAAAGCTTTTAAAGGAGTTGACTTTATTTTTACTCAAATTAGAACTGGTGGTCTTGAAATGAGAGAACAAGATGAAAAAGTATCTATAAATTGTGGACTAGTAGGACAAGAAACTTGTGGTCCTGGAGGTTTTGCTTTTGCTATGAGAAGCATTAAACCTATGATTGAAATAACTAAAGATGCTATAAAATATGCTAAAGATGCTTGGATAATAAATTATTCTAATCCTCTTCCTATTTTAGCTGAAGCTATCAGAAGAGAAGTTCCTGAATCTAAATCTTTATTTATATGTGATATGCCTATAGTTCAGCAAATGACAATGGCTGCTACCCTTGGATACAAAGAAGAAGATTTAATTTTCGAATACTTTGGTTTAAATCATTTTGGTTGGTTCACTTCTATTAAAAATAAAGAAGGAGAAGAACTTCTTCCTAAATTAAGAGATATTCTTTTATCTGGATATAAATTAAAATTAGTTGATTTTGGACATCTTGATGAAAGTTGGATTAAAACATTTGAAAATATTGCTAAAGGAGTTAAGATGTTCCCTGAATATATTCCTTTAACTTATTTACAATATTATTATTTCCCTGATTCTATGGCTGAAAAAGAAAAAGAACATGCTGATTATACTAGAGCCAACGAAGTTATGGATGGTAGAAGAAAAAAAGTATTTGAAGAATGCTATAAAGTTATTAAAGCTGGAACTATTAAAGGATTTGACCATAATTTAGATGCTCATGGAGATTTTATTGTTGATCAAGCAGTTGCAATTGCAACTGATACTCCTAAAAGATTTATGGTAAATGTCGTTAATAATAAAGCATTTACAAATATGGACGACGATATTGTTATTGAAACTTTTGGTACTATTGATGCAAAAGGAGCATGCGTAAATACTTATAGAAAAATACCTCAATTTTATAGAGCACTTATGATTAACCAAAATACCTATGAAAAATTAACTGTAGAAGCAGCTTTAGAAGGATCTTACGATAAAGCATTAAAAGCTCTTTCATTAAATAAAACTGTTCCTTCTGTTTCTAAAGCTAAGGAAGTTTTAGATGCTTTAATTGTTGCTAACAAAGGATATTTCCCTGAACTTAAATAATCATGAGGTGATATTATGAAAAAAGAATTAAAAATTGCAATAATAGGAGGAGGTAGTAGCTATACCCCTGAAATTATTGAAGGATTTATAAATAGATATAAAGAACTTCCAATTAAAGATTTATATTTAGTTGATATTGAAGAAGGAAAAGAAAAATTAAATATAGTTGGTAATTTAGCTAAAAGAATGATTGAAAAAGCTAATATAAATATAAATATTCACTTAACTCTAAATAGAAAAAAAGCCATTAAAGGTGCTGACTTTGTTACAACCCAGTTTAGAGTTGGATTACTTGATGCTAGAATTAGAGATGAAAAAATACCTTTAAAATATAATTGCATTGGACAAGAAACCACTGGAGCAGGAGGACTTGCAAAAGCTCTTCGAACTATTCCTATAATCCTTGATATCTGTAAAGATATTGAAGAATTATCTCCTAAAGCTTGGCTTATTAACTTTACAAATCCAAGTGGAATTATAACTGAAACTGTAAATAAATACACTAATGTAAAATGTATTGGACTTTGCAATGTTCCTATTTTAATGGAAAGACTCTGTAGTGAAGCTCTTGAAACTCCTATGGATAAAATAAAAATGGATTTAGTAGGTTTGAATCATTTAGTTTGGGCAAAAGATGTTATTTCAAATGGAGAAAGTAGAATAGACGATGTTATTAAAGCTTTAATTTCTGGTAAAGGATATTCTGCTAAAAATATTCCTGATATTAATTGGGGAAAAGAGTTATTAGAATCTCTTCATATGATTCCTTGCCCTTATCATAGATATTATTATTTAACTAATATTATGTTAAAAGAAGAAATGGAAAGTGCTAAAACAATTGGTACTAGAGGAGAAGTAGTAAAAAAAGTTGAAAAAGAATTATTTGAACTATATAAAAATCCTGAATTAAAAGAAAAACCTAAGCAGTTAGAAGAAAGAGGAGGACAATATTATTCTGAAGCTGCTTGCGATTTGATAAATGCAATTTATAATGATAAAGGAACAATTCATTATGTAAATATAAAAAACAACGGTACTGTCAGTTGCTTACCTAATGAATCAGCAATTGAAAGAACTTGTTATGTTGATAAGGCTGGTGCTCATCCATTTACTTGTTCCCCTCTTCCATCTAAAGTTAAAGGTTTAATTCAAGTTGTAAACGAATATGAAACTTTAGTTGTTGAAGCTGGTGTTCATGGAGATTATGGTAGCGCACTTCAAGCTATGCTAATTCATCCTTTAGTTGAAAGTAGTGTAGCAAAAGATCTTTTAGATGAGATCATTCGGAAGAATATTGATTATCTTCCTCAATTTAGATAACTTCACTTTTACGTTAAACACCTGCTATTACTCTTTCACTCCAAGATTTAGTAATAGCAGGTGTCCCTTTTTTAATTATTTGATAGAGCTAACATTTCTAAATAGTACTTAGGATCTCCTGTTAAATAATAATTATACCAAGCTTCTATTATTTCATTTGAAAAAACATTTAAATATTGTAAAATTTCTTTTGCCCACAATAGAGAACCAGCTGAACTTCCTGTAACTAAATTTCTGTCTCTTACGGCTAATTTATCTTTATAAAGTTCTTCTCCTGTATATTTTTTTGAAAAAAGTTTTAAATATTCTTTAGAATTGCTTGTATGTAAATATTCATTCAATATTCCTAAATTAGCTAAAGAAAGAGTTGCGCCACAAATAGCACCAACTAAAATACCTTTTTCTAAATACCCTCTAACCCTTGATAGTATCTCTTCGTGCTCTGGATTTCCCCAAGTATCTCCACCAGGAATAAGAAGAGCTTTCATATTACTTTCATCAATTTCTTCTACTGAACAATCTGGAATAATTTTAAATCCTCCCAAAGTAGTAATAGTATTCTTATTACATGCCACAGTTTTTATACAATATTCATCATTTATCTCCATACTTACAGCTGACATAACATAACCTAATTCCCAATCTGCCATAGCATTTAAAATATATACATAAATTATCTTTTTCATAAAATACCTCCTTAATATATCACATAAAAATTATACCACCATTCCTTATTTTTTTCACAAAAAAAACAAGATACTTAAGTATCTTGTCTCTCTTTTTACTTAAAGACCTCTAACTTTAACATTATTTCTTTAAATATTTTAAAACCTAATTTCAAAGCTCTTGGATCCATATCAAATGTTGGTGTATGTAAAGCAGAATTAAATTTTTCTGTCTTTATTCCTAATAAAAATAATAATCCCTTATTCCCCTCTTGAAGATAGAAAGAAAAATCTTCTGAACCTGTTAATCTAGAATTATCTACAAATTTTTCTTTTGGAATTATTTCTTTTAAAATATCAAAGAATTTTTTTTCATTAATTACAGGTGGATAAAAAGCCTTAAACATCATCTCTATTTTTATTCCATAAGCTTTTTCAAAACCAGCATTTATTTCTTTAACTCTTTTTTCTAAAAAATCTATTAATCCTGTATTAGCAAATCTAATTGTTCCTAAAATTTCAACTTTTTCAGGAATAACATTTCTAACTTCTCCTGCTTTAAAACTTCCAATTGTTAAAACCATTGGCTCTATTGGATCTATTTCTCTTGCAACTAATAATTGATAAGCTTCTATTAATTTAGCTCCAATATATATTGAATCTATCCCCTTATGAGGCTGAGCTCCATGAGTTCCCTTTCCTATAATTCTTATATCGAAATTTATATTCTGAAAAGATATTGGTCCACAAATACAACCAATTTTCCCTTGATCTATATCAGGAGCAACGTGTAATGCAAATAATCCTTCAAATTTTTTAGACTGAAAGAATTCTGACTGAGCTACTACTTGAGCTCCTCCTCTTCCTTCTTCTGCTGCTTGAAATATTAACATTATTGATTTATTCAAAGTTTTTCCATTCTTAATTTGTTCTTGTAACCATTTTGCTGTATAAAGTAAATTTGTAGTATGTCCATCATGACCACAAGCATGCATCATTCCCTTATACTGAGACTTATATTCTTTATCTCCTAATTCTGTAATTGGAAGAGCATCTATATCTCCTCTAAACCCTACCCAAATATCTTTTTTTCCTTTAAAAACAGCAAGGGTACTAGTTCCTATTTCAATATATTCAATATTTAATTCATCTAAAAAATTTCTAATATATGCAGCTGTTTTGTGTTCACTAAATGCAATTTCTGGAATTTTATGCAAATCACTTCTTACTTTAATATAAAAATCATCCATATAAATTCTCCTCTAATCTTCTAAATTTTTAAATCTATCTAATATTATTTTAGTAAAAATTTTTATTCCTTCTTTTAAAGTAGCCTCGTCAGCTATAAAATTAGGATTATGAAGAATGCATTTTCCTTCATTAATGTTTGACTCTGTTCCAATCCACATAAATACAGAAGGAACTTTTTTAGTTATAAAAGAAAAATCTTCTCCTCCTGGAGAAGGAGTCTTTTGTATTTCAATATTTTCCCTTCCTATTAATGGAGTAAGTGAATTTATAACCTCTTTTGAAAGTTCTAAATCATTATACATAAAATCATACCCATCTTTATAAATTAATTTACCCTCACATCCATAAGCAGAACAAATATCATTAACAAGTTTGTGTAATCTCTTTTTTATAATTAATGCTGATTCATCACTAAAAACTCTTACTGTCCCTTCTAGTATAACATAATCAGCTATCACATTATACCTATTTCCACCTGACATTTTTCCAATTGTAACAACTGCATTTTCTCCTGACTCTAAATTTCTACTAACTATAGTTTGAATTGCCATAATAATATTAGCTGCTGTTACAATAGCATCTCTACCTTGAGATGGCATAGATCCATGACTACTTTTTCCCTTTATATGAATCTGAATTGCATCTGATTTTGCATTTGCGACTCCAGGTCTAAAAGAAATACTTCCCACAGGACTATTATATACGTGCAAAGCATAAGCTTCATCAACACTAGGATTTATTAACAGCCCTGCATCCATCATCCCTCTACTTCCTCCAGTTGGAGAGCATTCTTCTGCAGGTTGAAACATAAATTTAACATTACCTTTTAATTTGTCTTTAAATTTTGAAAGAACCATTGCCGTTCCAAGTACCATTGAAGTATGCATATCATGGCCACAAGCATGCATAACTCCCTTATTTTTTGAAATAAAAGTCAAATTATTTTCTTCTTGAATAGGCAACGCATCCATATCTCCCCTAATAAGTATAGTTTTCTTATTTCCGGTTTTTTCATTTCCAAATAAATTGGCTACGATACCGTTCGCTCCAACATTTTCTTTTATTTCTAAAGGTAACCTTCTTAAGGCTTCCAAAACTTTCAAAGGAGTTCTTTTTTCTTTCCCTCCAAGCTCAGGATATTCATGTAAATCTCTTCTAAAACAAATTACTTCTTCAATATAACTATCTATCACTTCTTCTATTTCAGAAAATTTCATAATTCCCTCCTAAATAAACATTGTTACTCCTGGTCCTAATGGAATATTTAAACTAAACCAAACAATGGCTAAAATAACCCACATAATTAACATTCCTATTGAATAAGGAAGCATTAAAGATATCATAGTTCCCATTCCTGATTCTTCATCATATTCTTGAGCTAAAGCTAATATTATAGGCATATAAGGAAATAATGGCGATATAATATTTGTTGTAGAATCTCCAACTCTATACAAAACTTGTGTTAATGCTGGATTATATCCTAAGAAATAAAACATCGGAATAAATATAGGAGCTAATAATGCCCACTTTGCAGATCCACTTCCTATAAACAAATTTATAAATGCTGATAAAAGAATAAAAGCTATAAATAAAGGAACTCCACTAATATTCATACTTTTTAAAAAATTTGCTCCTGCAACAGCAATAACATATCCCATATTGCTCCATTTAAAAAATGCTATAAATTGACCAATCATAAATACTAAAACTATATAAGAAGACATATCTTTTATAGCTAATCCCATATATCTTGGAACATCTCCAGATGATTTAATTTTCCCAACAATAACACCATAAGAAATACCACAAATCAAAAATAACACTAAAAGTAATGGTATGATTGATTTTAAAAATGGTGATCTTAATAAAGAATGAGTTACTGGATTTCTAAAAAAACTATTTTTAGGATAAACTGCTATTCCTATAAGAACTATATAAGCAAGAGATAATATTCCTGCAACTCTTAATCCTTTCTTTTCTAAAGGACTTACTTCTTCTTGTTCTATTTTTTTACTTCCTTTATATTCTCCTAATCTTGGCTCAATAATTTTTTCAGAAACAAAAGTACCTACAATCGCTAATAAAAAAGTAGAAACTATCATAAAATACCAGTTAGAAACTACTGATACAGACATATTAGGATTAACTATATGAACTGCTTCTGTTGAAATTCCTGATAATAAGGCATCTGTTCCAGCAATTATTAAGTTAGCACTAAAACCAGCTGTTGTTGCAGCATAACCTATTGCAATCCCTGCTAATGGATGCTTATTTAAAGATAAAAATATAAATGCTGATATCACTGGAATTACAACTATGGCAGCATCTGACGCTATATTTCCACAAATTCCTATCATCATAATCATAAAAGTTATAATTTTAGGAGAACTATTTAAGATGGTATTTCTCATAAGAGAAGATACAAAGCCAACTTTTTCAGCAAGTCCAATACCTAAAGTCATAACTAAAACTAAACCAAGTGGTGCAAATCCAGTAAAGTTTTTAATTAAATTTTTCAAAATAAAAAGAATTCCTTCACTTGAAAGTAAATTCTTAATTCCTATCATTTTTCCACTAACTGGATCTAATATTTCTAATCCAATTACATTGCAAATAGCTGAAATAATAATTACACTAAGTGTTAAAATGCTAAACAATATAAAAGGATGAGGAATTCTATTCCCTGTCTTTTCTACCCAATCTAAAAAACTATGCTTCTTTTTCAGTGTTACTCCCATAATTATAACCTCCCTGTACTTTTTGATCTTTTAAGACATTTTTAAAGACATCTTGTTTTTAATGCTACGATTATATATTACTAAGTCTTATTTGTCAATGTTTTTATTTTTCGTTTTAAAAAAAGATATGATTTTATACTAATAATTAAAACTTATTCAGTAGACTATTTTCTTTTTTTAGTATATAATTTAGTAAAACGTTTATTAAAAATATTGAGGAGGTATAGAATGCTAAAATTACTTATATTGACTCCTGAAAATTCAAAAAATTATGTTAAAGAAGCTTTAATTGGTATTGAACAAAAAATAGAATATATAGTTTATGATGACTTGCAACAACTTAAAAATATTTATATAGAAGTTGCTCATAAATATGACGCTGTTATAACAAGTGGCCCCATAGGATATGAAATTATAACCACTAATGCTAAATTAATAACGCCTGTCTACTATATTGAAATAGATAAATATGAATTATATCGGTGTTTATTTGATGTATTAAAAAGCAATCCTAATATCGATTTTTCGAAAGTATACATTGATTTCATATCATCTTCAGATAAAAAAGAATGGTTAGAAGATACTTTTACTAATGAAAAAGAACCTATTTTTTGTCCTCTTGACTACAGCAGTGTAGAATTATATGATATTTTAAAGAAAAACTATTTAAAACTTCAGCAGGGGAAAAAAGTAAATTTAGTTATAACAAGAATAAGTAATATGCTTAAATTTTTAGAAGAAATCAATATGCCTTATATATTTTTATTCCCATCTAAAAACACAATCAGAAATATTGTAAATTCAGTTATAATTGATTTAAAAGCAAAAAATTCAGAAAAAAAAGAAATAATATTAATTAAAATTTTAGTGAAGAAAAACATTACAGAAGTTAGAAAAATTTTAGCTAATAATTTTAATGGAATTATTAGTGAACCAAAAAAGAAAGAATTTGAAATACTTACTTTAAAAAAAGATTTCTATAGTTATAACATAGAAAAACTTTTAAAAAATTTATCTTCTTTTGATATTAATATCGGTTTTGGAGGTGGATCTAGTATAAATTTAGCTAGGATTTATGCTGAAAAATCTTATCAAAAAAATATAGACTCTGATGGAAATGTTTTATGTTTAGTTGAAGAAAACAAAATAACTACTCTAAAAACTTTTATTGCAGATGAAGAAGATAACTTACTAATTTTTGAAAAATTAAAAGAAATTAATATAACAGGGAAAAGAGCTCTTGGATTAATTGAAGTATTTAAAGCAAATAAAGCTTTATCAATAAAAGATTTAGCTAACTACTTAAGTACAACTGAAAGAACTGCTGCAAGAATTTTATTAAAATTAGAAAGCAATAATCTCGCTCAACATATTATTAAAAAAATCCCTAGAGGCAGACCACAAAAAAAATATATTTTAACATTTTAAAAAGTCGCAATTATGCGACTTTTTGTTTATTTAAATTTTTAAGGTATAATTAAATTGATGATTATATTTATTTTTTATTAAAGGAGGCAGTTATGAAAATATTAGTTACTGGATTTGATCCTTTTGAAAAAGAATCTATTAATCCTGCTTGGGAAGGAGTTAAATTACTTCCTTCAAGAATCAATGAAGCTGAAATTTTTAAGTTACAAATTCCAACAATTTTTAACGAGTCCATAAAAGTCCTTTTAGATGGAATTGAAAAATATAAACCTGAAATTGTTCTTTGCATTGGACAAGCAGGAGGAAGATTTGATATCACTGTAGAAAGAATAGCTATTAATTTAAATGATGCGAGAATTAAAGACAATAAAGGAAATCAACCTATTGATAGTAAAATATATGAATATGGAGATAATGCCTATTTCTCCTCTCTTCCTATTAAAGCTATTGTAGAATATATAAAAAATGAAAATATTCCTGCTTCTATATCTAATTCTGCTGGAACTTTTGTATGTAACCATCTTATGTATGGATTATTATACAATATAGATAAATATTCTGTAACTAAAAAAGGAGGATTTATACATGTTCCTTATATTCCAAAACAAGTTTTAGATAAACCTAATACTCCTTCTATGGATCTTAATCTAATAGTTAAAGGACTAGAAGCTGCCATTAGAGGAATTATTGAAAATGATCAAGATATAAAAATAACAGGCGGAAAAGAATTTTAAAAAAAGTGCTCCTTATAAAATTATAAGGAGCCTTTTTTAATGCTTATTATAACAATATAATAAAAGTATTTTATAAAAAAATATTGTATAATATATTTATAATTTTTAATAACCTTGTATTAAATTTAGGAGAATACTATGAAAAATATAGAAGTTGTTGCAGCAATATTAAAATACAAAAACAAATATTTTTGTGCCCAAAGAAAAGCTTCAGGACCTTTAGCTAAAAAATGGGAATTTCCAGGTGGAAAAATAAAACCTGGAGAAAGTCAAAAAAATGCATTAAAAAGGGAACTTTTAGAAGAGTTAAATTTAAATGTTAAAATTGGACCTTTATTTAAAACTATAAATCATAACTACGATACTTTTTCTATAACCATGCACTCATATCTATGTGAACTTAATTCTATAAGTCTAAAATTAAAAGAGCATTTAGATTATAAATGGTTGCCATTAAAAGAATTAAAAAATTTAGATTGGGCAGAAGCTGATATCCCAATTGTAGAAAGTCTAATTAATAAACAAGCTGTTGAAAAATCCTTATTTAACAAATCAATAGATTCTTTTATTTACAACCCAAGCTTTATAATAAATACTGAAACTAAAAATATAAAAGATAAAATTTTAGATTTATTGTATTCCTCAAAAAGAATTGATATAGCTGTTAGCTATATTGTATGGTCAGGACTTTCTCTTATTTATAAAGAATTAGAAAAATTTGATAAAAGTAGTAGAATTCTTGTTACCACAGAAGGAATGGTAAGTGATCCCCTATCTTTAAAAAAGCTTTTAGAATTACCTCTTCAAACTAAAATTTATTCTCCTACTTCTGATAGTAAAGGCTTTCATTTAAAAACTTTTTTTGGCGAAAAAAAGAATCAAAGTCGAATTCTTGTGGGAAGTTCTAATATTTCTGCTCGAGCTTTTGGACTAGCTCATGAAATGATTGTTGAAATAAATACTGAAAATAATGGTTCGCTTATTGAAGAGCATCATAATATTTTTAATAATCTTTGGAATGATCCTTGTTCAAAATTTATAAAAAAAGAATTTATAGAAGAATATTCTAAAATATTTTATGAAAAAAAGAAACTAGACAAACAAATTTCTACGCTTTATTTAAAAAACAAAATTATACCTAACTATATGCAAAGAAAAGCATTATCTGAATTAGAAAACTATCGTGAATATTCTAATAAAGGATTAATTATCGCAGCAACTGGTACTGGTAAAACTTATCTTTCTGCATTTGATGTGAAACAGACAAAATCTAAAAAAGTTTTATTTTTAGTTCACAACCGTTTAATTCTTTCATCAGCTTATGAAACCTATAAAAAAGTTTTTCCTGATAACAAATTAATTGAATTAAATTCTTCAAATACAAACGAAATAAAAAGTAGTCAATTTATTTTCACAACTGATAAAACAGCATATAATCATCTTTATAAAAAATATCCTAATGATTATTTCGACTATATAATATATGATGAAGCTCATAAAATTGGAGAAAAAACTCATTATCATTCTCTCATTAAATACTTTACTCCTAAATTTACACTTGGAATTACAGCTACACCAGAAAGAACAAAGGATCCTAAATTTTTATTTAAGATTTTCGAATATACAATACCTTATGAAATTAGATTGCTTGATGCAATGAATCATCAATTAGTATGTCCTTTTACTTATTACGGATTAAATCTCCAAAATAAATTACTAGATGCAAATGAAAAATTTAATTATTATGAGCTAGCTAATTTTATGAAATTTCAATTAAATGAAAAAGGACATTTTGGTAAAAAATTAAAAGGAATTGTTTTTTGTTCTAATATCTCAGAAGCTAAAAAATTATCTACTGAATTAAATAATTTAAAAATTAAAAGTATCGCGATTACAAGCGAACATTCTTCAAGAGAAGAAACAGAAGTTCATATACAAAATCTTAAAAATGATAACAATAACCTTAATTTAATATGTGTAGTTAACCAATTTAATGAAGGAATTGATATCCCTGAAATAAATGTTATATTCATGCTTAGAAATACAACATCATCTATTATATATTTACAACAATTAGGAAGAGGACTTCGAAAAACACAAGATCCACATAAATACGTTACTGTCTTTGATATTATTGGAAATTCCAACAATAATTACTCTATTGCTGAAGTTTTAACTGGAAATACAACTGCTGATAAAAGAATTCTTTTTAAAGAGGCTAATAAAAAATTCCAAACAGTATCTCCTTTTATAAATGTTCATATTGAAGAAAAAGCTATGGAAAATATTATTAAATCTATTTCGAATAATTTTAAAGTGGAATCAAAGCTAAAAGAAAAATTTAGAAATGAATTATTTAGATTTAAAATTATTCCTTCACTTGTCGAACTATATAAAAACCCTAACTTTAAAGAATTAAATCTTTTACAATTGCTTTGTAAAAATTTTTATGAGCCTTTTATAGATTATTATGTGAAAAAATACAATATCTCTAAAAATGATAAATTTCTTGAAAAATTTTTTGGTCTTATTACTCAATTTACATTTAGAGGTTATAATCAAAAAATTTTAAAAGAATATGTTTCTCTTTTAAAAGGAAATAAAACTTCTAATGAAACTCTTATAAAAACTTTAATTCCTAAAAAAACAAATGGTAAAAAAACTGCTATTAATAGTGATTATTTTAAAAAAGGAAATAATTTTGTTGATATTTTTAAATATAATAAAACTCTTTCCCTTACTGATGAAATAATTTATGAATTAAAAAAAAGAAATGCTTATTTACTTTTTCTAGAACATATCGAATTATTTAATGAATTATCAAATCGCCCAAACTACAAAATGAAACCATTTGAACTAGTAAACAAAGGAGAATTTCTTTTTAACTCCAATGCAAATGATTGTTACATGAATTCCATAGGAGAAAGAATTGACCACATCCAAAAAAGATTTTATTGCATTATAAATGTAAGTGCCAAAGAAACTTTTCATGATAATTATATCGATAATTTCAAAAGAATAGTTTATATGACCCAAGAATCTTCAACTGAAGAAAAAGCTAAAGAAAAAATAAATTTAATTAAAAATGGATATGATTTATTAATTTGTGCTAAATTTCCTCATCTAGGATACAGTAATACCTCTTACTTTAATTTAGGAAAAATTCATGTTGATGAAATATCTTCAGTAATTACTCATCCCACCAAAGATAAAAATAAATTTAAATTTAATCATAAAATATTTTTAAAATTAGAAAATCAAATTCCTGAAGAACTCCTTCAATATAAAAATATTTAAATAAAAAAACCTTCAAAATAAATTGAAGGTTTTTTTATTTTCTATTTTAGTTTTGGCCAGTAATCTTTATTTGCTTCTATTAATGCGTCTAATATTTTTCTTGCTTTTTTTGCATCTACAATAGTTCTGTTTATTGTTAGTGCTTGCAATGCTTTACCATAAGATCCTTCAAACCAAGCTTCAGAAGTTAATTGTTCATATGCGTTTTGCTGTTCGATTAATCCTTTATAGAATGTTCCTACTTTTCCAACTCCAAATGGTCTTGGACCATTAAATCCTAATGTAGCTGCAACTTCAACCATTGCATTATCATCTACATTTGAAATTAAACCATTATTTTTAACTATTACTATATATATTCTATTTTCATTAAATGCAATTGATTCTCCTATTTCTACAATCATATCTGCATGAGCATCATTATGAACAACATTAGTGTCCCCCATAGATCCTCTTTCTATTATTTCTCTACATTCTTCAAAAACTCTCTTTTCTCTTCCATCCATAACTTCATTAGCTCTAGTGTATTTCGGATCTAATTTATTACACTTATAATTTGGATAATAATAGTATTGTAAATAAGTATTAGGTAAATAATCTGGGAAATCAACAACCATATCTCTTACCATTGCATAAGTATCTAACCAAGACTGATCTCTTTGCTCAGCATCAGCTGGTATAAACCCTCTTTCTAAAGTTATTTCTTTTATTCTAGGTATTAAATCTTTTCCTGTTTTATCATATAAATGAGTAAACCATCCAAAATGATTTAATCCAAAATATACAGGTTCAAATTCTCTAGAATTCATCTCAAGTAATCTTCCGTAAGATCTTAATAAATTTATAGGTTGATCACAAATATTTAATATTTTTTTATCATTAGGAAATTGTTTTTCTAAAGCTACTGCAACAATTGCTGCTGGATTAGTATAATTTAATATCCATGCATTTGGAGATTGTTTTCTTATAAAATTTACAAGTTCTATCATGTCTCTAATTGATCTCATTCCATAAGCAAAACCACCTGCCCCACAAGTTTCTTGACCTATTGCTCCAAGACTTAATGGAATTTTTTCATCTAATTCCCTCATTTTATATCCACCTGTTCTAATTTGACAGAATACAAAATCGACATCTTTAAAAGCAACCTCAGGAGATGTTGTATATTCAAACTCTACCCCTTGATACTCTTCTTTAAATAAAATTTTTGCAAATTCTCCAATAGTTCTTTGTCTGTCTTCATTGTTATCATATAATACTACTCTTTTTAATGGAAATGTATCCTTTCTTTTACATAAAGATTTTAATAATCCTGGTGTCCAAGTACTTCCTCCACCTGCTATAGCAACTGTAAATTTTTTATTATCCATTTTAATGCCTCCTAAATATTTATTAATTTTTATATTATTTTATTAATAGTCTTTTTACATCTAAAGCTATTTTTTCTACTTTTGGTCCATATATTACTTGAACATGATTTTCCATTTTAAAAATTCCTGCTGCACCTGTTTTTTTAAGTAATATTTCATCTACTTTTGAAATATCTTCTAAATCAACTCTAAGTCTTGTAAAACAATTATCTACATTTTTTATATTTTCTTTTCCACCTAGTCCAACTATTATTTCACTTTCTATTTCACTAGTTACATTTATATTTATTTCTTCTTCTTTTTCTTTTAAAGTTTCTTCTTCTCTTCCTGGAGTTGCTAAATCATATTTATTTATTATAAATTTAAAGCCAAAATAATAAACAGGGATATATATTAATCCTAAAAGCAGAGTATAAATCCAATTAGTATCCATCCCTCTTAAAACACCAAATACTAGAAAATCAATTACTCCTCCCTGAACATTTCCTATCATTACTCCAAATAAATTCATAAGCATAAATGATAACCCAAATAACACTGCATGAAATAAAAATAATATTGGAGATATAAATATAAACGCAAATTCTAATGGTTCTGTAATTCCTGTTGCAAAACTTGCTAATGCTCCTGCTATTAAAAGCCCTTTAGCTCTTTTTCTAGAACTTTCATCCTTAGCACAACTTAGCATTGCCATTGCAGCAGCTGGAAGTCCAAACATCATAACAGGTATCTTTCCTTGACATAAAAATCTAGTTGCATTTTTTACAATTTCATCTGGTATCATTCCTGGATTTGCTAATGCTCCATTGAATATAGATAATGCTCCTACAAATTGATGTCCTCCCATATTATAAACTCCTCCTATTGGAGTAAATCTAACTGTTTGATTTAATATATGATGAAGTCCTGTTGGTATCAATATTCTTTCTGTAAAACCAAATATAAAAGTTCCTATTATTCCTGTCTTTTGAATTATTGTCCCAACTCCTATTATTCCTTTTCCTATAAATGGCCAAACATTTGCCATTACAACTCCTACTACTGACATTACTATTACTGTTATAATTGGTACAAATCTTTTCCCACCGAAAAAATTTAAAGCATCTGGTAATTTTACAGTATAATATTTATTATGTAATTTACTTGTTATAATTGCTGATATAATTGCTCCAAATACATTTGTTCTATAAGTAAATATTCCTAATTCATATCCGAATTGAGAATTATACATAATTGCCGCTTCTTTTCCCATTCCAGAATTTACAAGTGCCTGTACATTAACAGTTCCAGGAGTTATTCCTGATATTTTAAGTGCATAATTAATTCCAACATTCATAACTATAAAACCTATTACTGCAGAAAAAGCTGCTGTTGGTTTTTCATCTTTAGCAAGCCCAATTGCTACAGATATTGCAAATAATATTGGAAGATTTCCAAATAAACTTCCTGATACTTTTCTTATAAATCCTATTACAATTTGTATCATTTTAATATTCGCAAAATTTCCAACAATATGTGGATTTTGTAAAGCTGCTGCTAATCCTAGAAAAATTCCTGCTGCTGCTATTATCGATATTGGCATCATTAGAGATTTTCCTAGTTTTTGTAAAAAGTCCCCTACTCTTTTCTTCATGTCCCACCTCTTTTTTATTATTTGTATAGTTGTCTATACAAGGATGATATAACATTTATTATTTTTTGTCAACTATTTTTTTGATTTTAGAGTATAAAAAAACCTCTTAGTGTTCTCTAAGAGGTCTCTATGTTCTTGCTATCAACTTAAATTTATACTTTCTTTGATTGTAAAAAATTTCAGAATATTCTAAAATTTCTCCATTTTTTAAATATGTTACAGATTCAGCTACTAATACTGGTTCGTTCCTTTTTAGCTCTAAAATATTTGCAATATCATCTTCAGGAATTTTTGCAATTATTTCCCTTTCACTTTTTTCTATTTCCAAACCTTTTAATTCTATGTAATTAAATTTAGATTTATATAAATCTTTCTTTTTTAAATTTGGCAATATTTTTTTTCTTATATAACTTTTTTCAAAAACTGCTGCTACCCCTTCAACTTTTCTAAGTCGTTCCATATACCAAACCTTTTCTTTACCTTGAATATCTAACGCCTTTGAAATTTTATACTCTGGATGTTTTTCTTCAAATTTTAAAACTTCATTTTCAGGAGTTAATCCCATAGATATAACTTTCTCACTAAATCCATTTATTTTATTTAATGGTAGTTCTATCTTTTTTTCTTCAAATTTTACAAACGTTCCTATTCCTTTTTTTCTTTCTACAATTCCCTTTATTTCTAAATTATCTAATGCTTTTTTTACGGTCATCCTACTTATTTTATATTTTTTAGATAATTCATTCTCAGAGGGAATTATTTCTCCTTGATTTATCTCTTTAGTTTTTATATAATCTTTTATTAAGATTTCAAGCTGTATATACAAAGGAACTGAAGAATTTTTATTTATCATTTTTCCTCCTAGTAATACTAAAATTATACCATCTAATAAAAATTATACTATACGTGCTATAAGTTATCAACTAATATTTATTTTTATAATTTTATTTTAACTTTTTTTGACTAAAATATTATTACAATGTTATAATGGCTTTAATTAGTTTAATATTTTATAACAAAGGAGGATAACATAATTAATTTATGTTTAAATAACCATGGATATAATAGAAAAGATTATGGAAATTAAAGATGTCGTACCCAAAAAACAAAAGTTATTATGTGACTATATTGTTCTAAATTACAAAGAAATTGGAATGATGACTGCATCTGAAGTTGCCGAAGCTGCAGGAGTTGCTACCACAACAGTAATGAGATTTATGAAATTACTTAAATTTGAATCTTATAATGATTTTAAAAATGCTTTTTTAGAATATTCGCTAAAAAATACCATGTCTTCTTATGGAAGTATAAAAGAAAATTTTAAACATATTGTTAAAGGAGAAGAATCTGATCCTCTAACTACCACTTGTTATGAAACCATTCACACAATAGAAAATTTTATAACCCCTAAGAATATTGAAGAAATAAACAATTCTATAAAATTAATGATTAATTCTAAATGGATTAATCTGCTAGGACTTAGATCTTCTAGACCTGTAAGTTTATATATGGAAGCTTCTGTCAATAGATTTTATCCTAAAGTAAGACAACTCAGTACTGATGACAGTTATCTTTATGATCGAGCTCTAAGAATTGAAAAAAATGAAACTTTAGTTGTTTTTTCTATTTGGCCATGTACTAAAAAAACTGTTAAATTAGCTGAAATTTGTCACAAAAGAAAAATACCAATCATATTAGTTACAAATACAACTTTAAATCCAATCGCTAAATTTGCAGATATAGTTATTGATACAAATTCGGTCCATAGTCCTCTTGGAAATTTACCAGCTTTGGTAATTGTTGAAACATTAGTTGCTGAACTTGCTAAACAAACAATTCCTGAATCAACTAAAAATATTGAAAAATTAGAAAAAGATTTAGATAAATTAGATTTATTCATTTGGGAATCTAAAGCATAAAAAAAGTCGCTTAATAGCGACTTTTTATTTTGATATTCTATTTACAATTAATTTAGGAACTTCTTGAACCATTGTTCTAATTTCTTCTTCTGTAAATCCTTCTTCAAGTAAAACTTCTATAAATTTCATCATTCCATAAACTGGTGTTTCAAAACCATTTTGACCTCTATCTGTTGAAAGATATACATTTTCAAATCCTGCACTTCTAATATTATTTGCCATTTCCTTTGCTGTTACTGATTGTTCTGCAATATTTAACCAATTCTTTTCTATTAAAACTCCTAAACTAGATAAATATTTTTGAGTTTCTCCATCAATCATCGTTCTTTGCCATTCAGGATGAGTAAGAATCATATTAACTCCTAATTTTCTTCCTTCTTCACATAATAAAATAGATTCTTCGACACTTAAGTGTCCTGTTGCTAAATATCCATTATATTTTTTCATTATTTTAAATATCTCATAAACTTCTTGTTTTAATTTTCCTTTTTTTTCTAATACTGAAATTCCTGGTCTTTTAAAAAAATCTCCAGGCATATCCCCATACTTTAAACAATTTTCAGAATCCCTTGTGGGCATCCATACTATAACTGCTCCAGTTTTCAAAGCATTTTCTACTGCGTAAGGATTTAATCCTCCATTTGGCCAATTTAAAACTATTCCCCCGTAAGCTTTTGTTTTTAAGTTACTCTTTAAATTCACTAAAGCTGCTCTTGACTGAGTAGGTTCATAATGACTCTTTATTAAAACTCCTGCCATCTTAAATTCATTTGCTTCTTTAACTAAATCAAAATCATCCAAAGCTCGATTAAAAGCAGAAGGTTCTGTATGAGTATGAAGATCATAGGCTCCTTCTAATAATCTTTTTATAATATCCTTATTTTTTTCTTTCATAATTAATCTCCTTTTTATATTTTTTATCATCAAAAGAAATCAAATATAAAAAGGAATTTTTTTAATTAAACCTTTATCTAAAATTATCATAACATAATCTATAAAATAAATAAATATTCTAAAATTTATTTTATAAATTTTCCCAAGGTAACTGCCCAAAAAAAGAAAAGAAAGAAGCATAAAAAAGTTTTTAAAAACTTTTTTATCAAAAAAAGGTTTGACAAATTCTTTTAGCTGTGATTTAATAGATGTATCAAAAGAAACCAAATATAAAAATGAAAATAATTCAAACAAGGAGTGATGTAAATGAAACAAAAAGACGTAGTTTTTTACAGTGAAGGTGACAAAGTTTTAGGATCTATCTATTATCCAGATGATTACAAAGAAGGAGAAAAAAGACCAGTAGTTATCGCTAACTCAGGATGGACAGGAATAAAAGTAGTTTACCCTGAACTATTCTCAAGAAACTTAGTAAAAAAAGGTTACATTTGTATAGGGTTTGATTATAGAGGATTTAAACCAACTGAAGGAATAGCGAAATACACTACATTAGAAAGAGAAGTTGAAGATATTTGTGCAGCTATCAACTTTGCTAAAGCTCAACCTGAAATTGACAAAGATAAAATAGGATTAATCGGTTGGGGAGTTGGAGGTGCTGTTTGTATAGAATGTGCTAGACGTGAACCAACTGTTAAAGTAGTTGCTACACTTAACTCTTTTGTAGATGGTGATCGTTGGATGAGAATGGGTATGGGAAATGATAAATATCATAGAGCACTTGAAATGTTAGAAGAAGATAAAATGACTAGAGCTACTACTGGTGACTTAGTTATGAGACATCCTTATGTTGCTTATCCTAATATTACTGAATCTGGAGATTTCTATGTAGATAACACTCTTAAAAAAATAAATGGTGGAGTAGATAAAATAGCCGATGGTGATGCTGGAGAATCATTCCCTACAGCAATGTCAACAGCAATAGCAGATTCTTTCTTTAGATTTAATGTAGAAGATGCTTTAAAAAGACTTAAATGTGGAATATTTGTAGGACATGGAAAATACAATGAACTTCATGACAGAATAGAAGCTGATGAAGCATATAAAATTGCAAATGAACCTAAAGAGTTATACTTTGTTGAAGGAAAACATAATGAATGGATGTTTGATGAAGATCCTAAATTCTTAGAATTAATGAATAATCTAGATAATTTCTTCGCTAAATTTCTTAAATAATTAAAATAAATAAAATCACCTTGATAAAGCTAGAAATTCTAGCTTTATCAAGATATTAGATATTGATATTCCTTCTGTCTATAATATTAAGATCTAATATTTTTGATGTTTATACTATACAAAACAAGGGGGTAAAAATGAATTTCACGCCGTATTCAATGTTGTTAGATTTCAGTATTATGTCAGGTCTTTTATTTATTGCACAAATCATGAGAAGTAAAATAAAATTTTTACAAAATTATTATATTCCTTCTTCATTAGTAGCCGGTTTCCTAGGATTATTTGGAGGTCCACAATTTTTAAACATTTTACCATTCAGTGGTAAAACAGGATCTTATCCTTATTTATTAGTTTGTGTTTTATTTGCTGGTATATTTTTAGGTAAGCAAGAAAAGTTTAGCTTAAAAGAAACAGTACATAAAGTAGGCGACACATTCTTAATAAATATGTCTAGTGAAATATTATGTTTTGGATTAGCTTGTTTAGTAGGTGGTGCATTGGTAATTTTCTTATTTCCAAATGTCTTTTCTGAAATAGCAGTTCTTCTTCCTGCAGGATTTATGGGCGGACACGGATATGCAGCTGCTATAGGAGGAACTATTAACACCTTACTTGGTAGAAATGATGGAGTTGTAATAGGTCAAACTTTTGCTACTTTAGGTCTTTTAAGTGGAATTTTTGGTGGAATAATTTGTATTAACTACGCTACTAGAAAAGGCGCTACAAGATTAGTTAAAAGTATAGGTGCTTTACCTCAAGAATGTAAAACAGGAATGATCCCTTTAGAAAAAAGACAAACAATGGGAGATGAAACAGTTCATCCTATGGCCATGGATCCTTTAGCTTGGCATATTGGTTTAATACTTATGACTACTGGAATAGGTTATGCTATTTATTATGGATATAAACCTTATTTTCCTAAAGTAGAAGTTCCTTTAATGTGTGTTACTATGATTGTTGGAGTTTTTATTCAAGCTATTTTAAATAAAACTGGTTATGGAACATATGTAGATAAAAGAATAATTGATAGAACAGGCAGTGGAGTTACTGATTATTTAGTTGCTTTTGGTATCGCTACTATAAAATTATCAGTTGTATTAGAATTTATTGGTCCTATCCTTGTTCTTGTTGCAGTTGGTATTGCTTGGCCATGTATTTTAGTTTTCTTTGTAGGTAGAAGATTATTTAGAAACTTCTGGTTTGAAAGATCTATATTTATTTTTGGATATATTACTGGAGTAGTTGCAGTTGGAGTTACTCTTTTAAGAATCGTAGATCCTGAAATGAAAAGTGGAACATTAAGTGATTTTGGAACTGCATATACTCTTCAATCTATAGTTGAATTATTTATAGTTACTATGGTTCCTGTCTTTGCTGTATCTTTGGGTGTAATCCCAGTTGGAGCTGTTCTTGTTACCATTGGAGTTATAATGCTATTAACTTGCAAATTTAAATATGGTTCTTATAAAATGCCAATGAATCAATTAAGAGAAGGAGAAGCAGAAATAATTACAGCAGTTAATGATTAATCAAATTTAAAAATATATACTCTCAATAAAGATGGATATAAATCCATCTTTATTGTTAATTAAAAACTATAAAAGGAGAATTTATATGACCTACTTTAAGATTAAAAAAAATAAAATTTTCAGTTTACTTATCTTATGTACTCTTCTATCTATTTTTTCTGGATGCTTCAAGAAAAAAGAAAATAATAAAAAAATTAAAAACTCATTTAAAGTGGCCAGCATTCAATTTAACCCTCAACTAAATGAACTCGATAAAAATGTAAATGCTTTATTAAAAGTTACTGAAACAGCTTTTAAAAATGGAGCTAAACTTGTAGTAGCTCCTGAAATGGCAACAACTGGTTATTACTATAAGAATAGATCTACTATCAAACCATTCGTAGATTCTCTTCCTGGTAAAACCACAGATAAATTTTCTAAGCTAACCGAAAAATACAATGCTTATATTATTTTTGGGATGCCAGAAATAGATAAAACAACAGATTTATATTATAACTCTGCCGCCTTAGTTGGACCAAATGGATATATTGGAAAATATAGAAAAACTCACCAATGGGAAAGCGAAGAACATTGGGCTGCTTGGGGAGATTTAGGAGTTCCTGTTTATGAAACTAATTTAGGGAAAATAGCTATCAATATTTGTATGGATTCCGCGTATTTTGAAAGTGCTCGCCTTGCAGGAATTCAAGGAGCTAATATTCTTGCTTTCCCTACCAATTCATCAGCCCAAGCAATTTCTGCTTTACCTGCAAGAGCAGAACAAAATGGGTTTTATGTAGTTAGTGCTAACAGATCAAACACAGAAAATGGGTTTCATATGATAGGAGGAAGTGCTATTTGGACACCAGAAGGTAAAAAATTAAATGAAGCTCCTATCTTAATGACAAAGGAAGAAGATATTGATGAATCTACTATAATTTATGCAACTATTGACCCTAAAAAATATAATAATAAAAATAGATTAGCTCTAGAAAAAAGACGTCCTGAATTATATAAAGATTTAATGCTTTATCTTTCTCCTTGGGATTACACTAAAAATATAAATTCAAATAAAGTTATAGCAGCTTCTTTACAATATGAACCTAAAGTAGGAGATAAAGAATATAATAAAATAAAAGTTTCTAACCTAATCAAAAAAGCTAAAAAGAAAAATGACAATATAAATCTTATTGTTTTACCTGAATTATCTTTAATCGGACCAACAGATAATTTGAAATTGGAAGAAATAAAAAAACTTTCAGAAAAAGCAAATGATAATTCCTTCAATTATTTTTCTAATTTAGCTAAAGAAAATAATATTTGTATAATTTTTGGATTAATAGAAAATCAAGACGATAAGTTATATAACAGTGCTATTTTCATTAATGAAAGTGGTAATAAAATCGGTGCATATCAAAAAACTCATTTAAGTAAAACAGATGAAAGATGGGCTACTAAAGGAAATCAATTATCAGTTTTCAAATCAGAAAAATTAGGAAAAGTAGGTATTTTAATTGGAGAAGATGTCATGTATCCCGAAGCATCAGGAGTTTTAGCAATTAATAGAGCAGATATAATAGCTATCCCTTCAGCCTGGTATGGTCAATACGGAAGCAATATGGAAATAAATAAAATCGTTTCAGCTAAAAAATATCCTAAAGGAGCTATGACTTTATGGGATTCTACCGCTTTAAGTTCTCAAGCTTACACTATTATTTCTAACTTTGTAGGAACAAAGAAAAATTATAAAGGAAGAAGTAGTCTTTATACACTAGATCCTTTATATGGACTTGATCAACCTATTATTGCTTCTAATAAAGATGAAGAAACTTTAATATTCACTTTTGAAACTTTGCAAAATAAATGGTGGTTCAATCAAGAAAAGTTAATTTCTTCAAGAAGAACCCCTTATTACATTAAACTAATTCAAGAATAGATTAATATCTCGAGGAAACTCGAGATTTTTTCTTATCTTTTTTATAAAGGAGATTTCATGAATAAATTAAAATTTATTTTTATTCTCATATTATTTTCAACTGTTGGAGTTTTTGTAAAAAAAATACATTTAGATTCTGGAAAAATAGCATTTATAAGAGCAATAATTGGATTTATATTTTTAGTTTTTATAGCTTTAATCAAAAATAAAAAAATTTTTCTAACACAAATTATATATAACAAAAGAAAAATAATTTCTTCAGGCTTTTTACTAGGATTAAATTGGCTTTTTTTATTTCAAGCATATAAATATACAACTCTTTCAATAGCAACTATTGCTTGTTATTGTGCTCCTATCTTTATGCTTTTTTTATCTATTTTATTCTTGAAAGAAGAACCTGACATAAAAAAAATAATTTGTATTCTAATTTCTATATTTGGTATGATTTTAATTTTTTACAATAGCAATGATTCTAGTAGTAGCATTATATATAATCACACTTTAGGGATTTGCTACGGCCTCCTAACCGCTATTTGTTATTCTGTTGTAATTATTATTAATAAATCTCTAGAAGATATTTTTTCTCTAGAACAAACTTTAGGTCAATTTTTTTCTGCAATTATTATATTACTATTTTATCTATTAATATTTGAAAACTTTAATTTTAAAGGATTAGATATAATCTCATCAATAAATTTAATTGTTATCGGAGTTATACATACAGGATTTGCTTTTTTTATTTATTTTTCTTGCATTAAAAATATACCTGGACAAAGCGTTGCAATCTTAAGTTACATAACTCCTATATTTGCAGTTTTTATATCTATATTTTATCTAAAAGAACCTATCAATATCTTTCAACTATGTGGAGGAAGTTTAATTTTAATATCAACTTTTATAGCTGAAAAAAAATAATCTCTCTTTAAAAAAAGTTTATACATTAGTTCACTTTAAATATAACTTTTTTTGACTAAAATATAGTTGCAGTGTTAAAATAATCATAATCACTTTTAAAATAAAAAATTATTAAACTTATAAAAAGGAGCAAATAAAATGAAAAAGAATTTTATATTATTAATATTAACTTTAACACTATTCAGTTGTTCTCCTGCTAATAGAAAATTAAATAGCTTTAAACAATCAAGGTCATTAAAATTGTCTAAAACAGTAATAATTAAAGATAATATGTTTTTTAGTGATATGCAAAGTAGTGTAAAAGGTGGATTAAATAGTCTTCTTGGAGATTTTTTAGCAAATAGCATGGATAATAAAAAAGAAAAATTTATTAAAGTTATGATAGAAAATAATATTAATATAGAAAATATTGTTTTAAAATCAGCAAACAAAGAATTAAAAAAAGCAGGAATAAATAATTCTGATAATTCAGAATTTGAAATAAAATTTATTGTTAGACTATACGGTTTCGGACAAAGACAAGGACTTTCGAAAAAACTAAAACCTATAATGGTTATTGAAGCTAAAATAAGTGACAATAATAATGAAATTGTCTTTAAGGACATTGAAAACATTACTACTTTTAATTCAAAGACCAAACATTATGAAATAGATGAATATATTAAAGATTATAATAAAATAAATGCTGCATTAGAAGGAGTTGCATCTATTGCTATATCAAATATTTTAAAAAATTTAAATTCATAAAGTAGCTAAAACAGATAATTTTGTAATTTTATTTTTTTAGGGTATAATATATATATAATTATATTACTTTAATTTAAGGGGGCTTTTTATGAAAAAATTCAATTTACCTAAGTTTCTTTTTTGTCTTTTAATCCCTGCTATATCTGGAGGGGTTTCTGGATTTTTCAATCAAAATTCAGTTGAATTATATGAGAAACTTGTTCTTCCTGAGTTTGCTCCACCTTCTTTTGTTTTTCCATTGGTCTGGACTTTTCTTTATACTTTTATGGGAATAGGATTTTATTTAATTCTTGAAAAAAGAAGAAATAAATTTGCAGTAACTAGTTTTTTTATCCAATTAATAGCCAACTTTGCTTGGCCATTTGTATTTTTTAAATTCAATTTAATTATTCCAGGATTTTATTTACATATGTTCTTATTACTAAGCGTAATATGGATGACATTCAATTTTTTTAAACTAAATAAATTTGCAGGGGTTTTACAGTTACCATATATAATTTGGTTAAGCTTTGCAGGATATTTAAATTATTACATTGTTTTACTCAACGCTTAAATTTATAAATAAAAAAATAGAGTGAATTAATTTCACTCTATTTTCATCTTTTTTATTTTATTTTAGCTTTTGATTTAGCAACTTTATCTTCTAAAGTTTTTCCCACTCTAAATTTAACAACTTTTTTTGCTTTTATTTTCATTTTTTTACCTGTTTGAGGATTTCTGACTTCTCTTGCTTCTCTTTTTACTACTTCCCATTTACCCCAACCAACAAAACTAACTGAATTTCCTTTTTCTAGGTTATCTGAAACTGTATCTAAAAATAAATTTACCACTTTTTCCGCATCTTTTTTTGCTATTGCTCCATTTTCAGCAATATCTGCTATAAATTCCTTTTTTGTCATACCTCTCCTCCTTATTTTTTATCTAAAACACTACTATGGTTATAGCCCGTAATTCTTAATTTGTAAAGCTTTTTTTTATTTTTTTAATTAAAAGCAAATTAAAAAAAAGGAAATTTAATAGATATTTTGAATAATAATATGTGTCAAGGTGTTATGGATTTTTTCTCAAACAAACTCATATATCTTTACTATTTAATTAAGGGGAAAATATTTTCCCCTTAATTTATTTTTATTAACTTATTTTAATAACTTTATACCCTGCTGATTCAATAGTATTTTTTATAATTTCATCATTAATGTTATCTAAAACGTTAAAAACTGCTATTTTTGTTTCTAAATCAACTTTAACATCTGTTACTCCTGAAACTTCATTTAAAGCATCTGTCACATGCTTTACACAATGCATACAACTCATCCCTTCTATTAAAACTTCTTTTCTCATAATATCCTCCTCTATTTTAAATCTTTTTAATCTAAGAGCATTAGTTACAACAGATACAGAGCTAAAACTCATAGCCGTTCCTGCTATCATTGGATTTAGCAAAGGCCCACCAAACAAATGTAAAACTCCCATAGCAACAGGAAGACCTAATGTATTATAAGCAAAAGCCCAAAATAAATTTTGTTTAATATTTTTTATAGTACTTTTGCTCAATAAAATAGCTGTAGGAACATCTCTTAAATCATTTTTCATAAGAACAATATCTGCTGATTCAATAGCAACATCTGTTCCACTCCCAACTGCTATTCCTATATCTGCTTGTGCTAAAGCTGGAGCATCATTTATTCCATCTCCTACCATTGCAACTTTTGTATTATATCCTTGGAATTTTTTAACTGCTTTTGATTTATCTTCCGGAAGAACTTCAGCAAGAATTGTATCTATATTTACTTGCTTACCTATGGCTTCTGCTGTTTTCTTATTATCTCCTGTTATCATCGCTACTTTAATTCCCATTTCATGTAATTTTTCAATAGCTCTTCTACTATTTTTTTTAACTGTATCTGCCACTGCTACTATTCCTGCAATTTCATTATCAACAGCTATATACATTGGAGTTTTACCTTCCATAGCTAATCTATCTGACGCCTCTTTTAAATCTTTTAATTTAATTTTCTTATCTTTCATAAGTTTTAGATTTCCAGCTAATATCTTTTTACCTTCTATTTTTACTTCAATACCATGTCCTGGAATCGCTTCAAAAGAAGACACTTTTTTTAATTCTATTCCTCTTTCTATAGCTTCATTAACAATAGCTTCTCCTAGAGGATGTTCTGATCCTTTTTCAGCTGATGCTATTAATTGTAATAATTTATTTTCTTCTAAATTCCCTAAATTAATTATATCTGTTAATCTAGGTTTTCCTTCTGTAATTGTTCCTGTTTTATCAAAAATTACCATCTCAACTTCATGAGTTTTTTCTAAAGCTACTCCACTTTTTATTAAAACTCCATTTTCTGCACCTTTCCCCGTCCCTACCATTATAGCTGTTGGAGTTGCTAGTCCTAAAGCACAAGGGCAAGCTATAACTAATACTGATATAAAAATAGTTAAAGAAAACTTAACTGTTTCCCCTCCTATAAAATACCAAGCTAAACTTGATAAAAGGGCTAACCCTATGACCGTTGGTACAAAATATCCCGCTATAACATCTGCTAAATTAGCTATAGGAGCTTTTGAACCTTGAGCATTTTCGACTAATTTTATTATTTGAGCAAGAGTAGTATCTTCTCCTATTTTTATTGCTCTATATTTTATAAATCCATTTTTATTAATACTTGCACCTACTATATTATCCCCAATATTTTTTTCAACCGGAATACTTTCTCCTGTAATCATAGACTCATCAACAGAAGTATTTCCACTTATAATTTTTCCATCTACTGGAATCTTTTCTCCAGGTTTTACTATTATTATATCTCCAACTTGGACTTCTTCTATAGGAATAGTAACTTCTTTTTCCTCCCTAATAATCGTTGCTATTTTAGGAGCTAAATCTATTAATTTCTTTATTGCTTCTGAAGTTTTACCTTTCGAAACTGCTTCTAAATATTTTCCTAAAGATATTAAAGTTATAATAACTGCAGCTGATTCAAAGTATAAATTTTTTGCATAAATTATATTTCCAATCATAACTTGATATGCTGCATATACTCCATAAAGAAAAGCTGCTCCAGTTCCTATTGCTATCAATGAATCCATATTAGGATTTCCTTTAATTAAAGTCCTTATTCCTACTGTATAAAATCTATATCCAAATATTACAACAGGTAATGTCAATATTAATTGAGATAATGTAAAATTAACTGGATTTATCATTGGGTTTAAAAAATTGGGTAAAGCTAAACCGAACATATGTCCCATAGATATATATAAAAGAGGTACTGTAAATATAGCTGCTGCTAAAAATCTTTTCCAAAGCAATTTAATTTCACTTTGTTTTTCTTTATTCCTCTCTTCAAAAGAAGGAAATTCTTCCTTACTTAAAGCTGTGTAACCTGCATTTTCAATAACTTTTTTTATTTCTTTCTCTGAAACTAATCCTTCATTATAACTAATACTTAGTTCCTCTGTAGTTAAATTAACACTTGCTTTAGTAACCCCATCTAATTTTAAACTAACTCTCTCAACAGTTTTTGCACAAGCAGCACATGTCATTCCTTGAATTTTCAATATTTTTTTCATCATAGTAATCCCTTCCTTTTATTTTCCCATCATTTTGGTTAAAAGTTTTATAACCTCATCTATTTTTTCATCTTCATTATTGTTCTTAAATGATTCTTTTACACAATGTTTCATATGTTGCTTAATTATTAATATATCTGCTTTTTTTAAAAGAGATTGGGAAGCTAAAATCTGATTAGAAATATCAATACAATATCTATTATCCTCTATCATCTTAATTGCAGCTTCAACCTGTCCTCTAGCTATTTTCAAAGTTTGTAATGCTTTTTTTCTTTCTTCATTCATTTTATAAACATCCTCCTCTACCCCCCCTGCACGGGGGTGTTTCTATATGTATACCATCTTTATTTTTATTTGTCAATAAAAATAAAGAAAGAGAAAAAACTAATTCTCTTTCTTTAATCTTAATATTTATGAAATTAAATTCTTATATTAATTTATGTAAAGCTATAATAAGCTCCTTTATATTTATAGGTTTACCTATATGACTATTCATCCCTACTTTGAAAGATTTTTCCATATCTTCATCATAAGCATTAGCAGATAATGCTATAATAGGAACCTTTTTATTAAAATTTCTTATTTTACTTGTCGCTTCTAATCCATCCATTATAGGCATTCTTATATCCATTAAAATTGCATGGAATATATTTTCCCTTGTTATTTCTACAGCCTCCCTACCATTTTTTACCCAAGCATAATCAAAATTATGATTTTCTAATATTTTCATTACAATCTTAGCATTTATTTCAATATCTTCACATATTAATATTTTTTTACCTTTAAATTTATCAAAATCTATTCTATGATAATTTTCCTCTTTTTTTCCTTTAATTCTTTTTTTATCTATCAAATCAAAAGTAGCTATAATTTTAAAAGTTGTCCCTTCTCCCACTTTACTTTTACAATAGATTTTCGCTCCCATAGCATCTACAATCCTCTTACAAATCGAAAGTCCTAACCCTACTCCATCAGTTTCTGAAGTATCTTTATTTTTTTCTCTAGAAAATGCATTAAACATTATTTTTTGAAAATCTTTAGATATTCCTATTCCATTATCAGATATTTCATCAATAATTGTTAGTCTTTTATTTTCAACAAAAAATCTAGTTTTCCATATAACTTTTCCTCCTGAAGGAGTATATTTTATCGCATTATTTAATAAATTTATCAATACCTGTTCTACTCTTTTAGAATCAAATTTAGAATAATATTCTCTATCTATTTCTTCTGTATCTATTTGAAAATCTATATTTTTTTCTAAAGCTTTAGTTCTAATTATTGTTTGAACTTTATTAGAAACTCCACCTATTTTTTGAACTTTATTTTTTAAAAATATATTCTCTGATTCTAATCTTTGAAGATCCAAAACATCTGTTAAAAGTTCTAATAAATATTCTGAACTTTCTTTAATTTGTCTAAAATATTTTTTAGTTTTTATATCTTTAGTTTCATCTATTCCAAAGTTAGACAAACCTATTACTGCACTTAAAGGAGTTCTCATATCATGACTCATTCTAGCTAAAAAGTTAGTTTTTGCTAAATTAGCTTTATCTAATTCTTTATTTTTTTTATGCATTCTCATAGAATGAACTAGAAATCCATAAAGTAATATTAATATCGTAATAAAAGATAACATCAAATCATATCTATAAGCATAAAGCCATGTTGAAAAATCCATTTTATAATGAACTTCCATTACATTTTTAGTTACAATTGATTTAAAAATAGATTCATCCATGCTTATTATTGTTTTGTCCAATATCCTTTTCACTAAAGGATTTACATCAGATGATATAACTAAATTCATAGAATTATCCATCACAGGCATAGGATATATTTTTAAATCTTTAAATCTTGGATTTTGTAAATAATATTGTGCGTCAAGATTACTAACAACGGTACAACTAATATCTCCTCTTTGAATTTCTCTAAAACACTCTTCTATAGTTTTAAAATCTCTTATTATCCAATTTGGCTTAGTTTTTTTTATAAATTCACGTACTGATAAAAAATTTTTTGGAATACCTATTATCTGTTTTCTATTAAAATTTATTTTTCTATCTTTTTCATATACAAAAGACCATTGCATTTTAATTAATTTTTTAGCAAAAACTAATTGTTCATTAGACAATAGCTTTTCTGTTTTTTGAAGCCCTATAGACATATCTGTACTCTTATTTTCAATACTTGTTAATAAATTTTCTCCATTCTTAGTGCCTTTTATCTTTAACTTTATCCCTGATTTTTTAGATATTGCTCTTATTATATCCGCTTGAATACCTTCATATCTTTTAGTTTTATTGTCATAATGTGATAAAAAAAATCGATTTGGTAATACTGCTACGGTATACTCTGGTTTAATTTTTAAAAACTCTTTTTCTTCTCTTGTAAGTTGTGTTTTTTCATTATAAATTTTTGAATAATATTTTTTTATAAGACTTGTATTAAATAAAGGATTATCTTCATATAATTTTCTTTGAGCTTTATTAAATAGTTCTATTTTACCACTACCTTTTAACCCCATAACATAAAGAGGTGATAAATCAAAATAATCTACCGCTCTCAATGTTGATGAATATTCCATTATTTCAGAAGCTATCATATCTATTTTTTGTTTCTGCAATGCTTCTTCAGCTTTAAATCTTGAAGAAAATCTAATCAATTCACATTTAAAATTATTTTCTTTTGCATATTCTAAAAATCTTTCCCCTAAAGGATCACAAGAATATCCGATCTTTTTATTATTAAAATTTTTATAATCTTGATAATAAATTTCATTTTTTGGCTCTGTATAAACTATTCCTTTAGAATATCCCATACTATATCTTGAAAAATCATACTTCTTTTTTCTTTTCTCTGTTATATGACCTAACATTATTAAATCAAGATTACCATTTTCTAAACTTTTTACTATCCCATCCCAAGATCCTGAAATTAATTTTATTTTTATATTTCCCTTTTTTTCCAGTTTTTTTATATACTCATAGGCATAACCACTTGCATTTCCTTCTTTATCAATTTTATTAAAATCACTAAATTCCATATACCCAATTTTAATCAACTGATCATTATTTTCTTTAGCCAAAGCGTTACAGATTATACTTATTTGAAAAACTAATACCCATATAAAAAATAATACTTTTTTTATATTTTTCATTCATGTCTCCTTTGATTAAAATTTTTATATTTTCACAAAAAATACAATTTATCTATTTTATTATACAAAACTTTCTTTAAAATTACTATTGTATTTCTAGTTTTAAAATAAATTTTTAGTTATTAAAAATTTATTTTTATGATATAATCAAAATAATTTTAATACTATAATATTTAATAAAATTTGGAGGCCTCTATGTTTCTTAAATTAAAAAACTTATTTTTATCTTTTGCTATATTATTTTTACTTACTGGAACAAGTTTTTTCTTTGCTTATAATTGGAATTATATGGGAAATTATGAAAAATTATCGTTACCCTTATTTTTAATATTACTTGGAATTATCGGTTGGCTATTTTTTCAAAAAAATAAAAAATATCGTCAGCTTTGCTTATTTTCATCTTCTTTTTTTATAGGATCTCTTTTTGCTGTATTTGGACAAATCTACCAAACAGGAGCAGATTCTTATATTTTATTTCGTAATTGGGGATTTTTTATTATTTTATTTTCAATAATAGAAAAATTTTACCCTCTTTGGATTTTAAATATTACTATATTTACAATTTCAATTATGAAATATATTGACTTTTTCTATGATGATTCTATACTAGTTCTATTTTCTGGAGGAATATTTCTTTTCTTTTGTTTTTTTATATATATAATATTATCAAAAAAAATGTCTTCACCTATTAAAAGATATTTTTACAATTTAATATCCTTTTCATCAATTATTTTTTTAACACTTGGTTTTTGTTCTTCTTTAGTTTCATCTAGAATTAAATTTTATGACAAATCCATTCTTGGAATTATTTTTATAATTGTTATGATTTCATTTTTTTTCTTAAATAAAAAAACTCTAGATAAACCAGAAATAAAAATATTTCAAATAACTTCTATTACTTTTGTCATAAGTTCTTTTGTTATTAATAATGTTATAGGTTTCAACTTCTATTCTCTTGAGACTGCTATTTTGGGAATATTCTTTATTATTTGTCTATTTCTTATTAGTTTAATAATAATTTCAAAAAAATATAAAAATTCTTTTTTTACACAAAGTTTTATAGGATTTTTTAAAACATTTTTAATAATTCTTACTATTTTATTTTTCTTAGGCTTAAGTTCTCTATTAGGACTTAAAGAATTAGGCTTTTACTTGGGAGGAATTTTTCTTGTTTTTATAGCTAGCTTTTCACCTAAATATTTAAAATTTAAAAAAGAAACTATTGAAATAATTACTTTTATTTCTGGACTTATTTTAATATTTTTAGGAATTATGGAAACAATTACTTCTAATAAATTAATTGGAATTTTAATTATTTGGATAATTTATGGAACTTTTTGGATTGTAAGAAAATCTATGGCTTTAGATTTTCTTTCTGTTCCTACTTTAATTTTTGGACTTTATTTTTCTAATATTATTCCTTATAAATTTGAAAGTATCTTTGTTATTATTCCTTTAATTATTTTATTAATATCTTTACTTTACAATAACTTTTTAAATAATAAATTAAAAAGAATACTTAGAGGTACTGAAATATCAGCTATGATATCTATTTTTTCAATTTATTTAAATAATAAAATTCATATTGGTATTTATATAATTGATCTCTTAATTATGGGAATATCTTTAATTATTTTTTATAAAATTTTTCATAAAAAAAATATTAATCTTTTAATTTCAATAGGGTTAATTATTCTTTTAATTGAATTTTTTATTTTAAATGGTAGTCTTACTAATTTAGAATTTATTAATTTAGGAATAATGTTTACATTGTTTTATATTTTCAAAGAAGAAAAAAAAATGTTAATAATTTCAATTCTTTTTCTAGGAGGTCAAATTATAAGTTATTATTATAATTTAGATATAACATTAATTAAAAAATCATATATGCTTTTGGAAAGTAGCGCCTTATTATTTCTAGGATATTATCTTCTTAACAAATTAAAATTGGAGGTTAAATAATGAAAAAAATACTTGTTCTTTCAAACATTTTTTTATTATTAATTACTTTTGGATATTCTGTGTCTAAAGAAGAAACTAACTTAAAAAAATATTCTTTTTATTTAAAACTTAGTCCTGTTGACCCAAGATCTTTAATTCAAGGAGATTATATGAATCTTGATTATCAAATAATAAATGATAGTTATAAAGACCTTAAAAACTTAAAAAAAGGATATATTAAAATTTATATAGACGAACAAAACATAGGACACTACATGGATATTCAAAATTCTTTAACTCCTTTATCTACCAATGAAAAATTAATCTATTTCATTAAAACTTATAGCACTCTAGATATTGGAGCCAATTCTTTTTTCTTTCAAGAAGGACAAAGATATCTCTTCCAAAATGCAAAATATGCCGAAGTTATTATTCTTAAAAATGGAAAATTAAGATTAAAATATTTATTAGATAAAAATTTAAAAATTATAAAAGCAAAATAAAAAGGAAATGTAATACATTTCCTTTTTATTTATATATTTTTTAAATAATCATAAGCTTTTAATAAATTCATAATTTGAACTTTAACTCCTAAGCTTAATGATGACTCCTCAATCGAAAATAAACCATTATGTAAAGGTTTATTTTCCTCTCCTTTTTTCCCTACTCCAAGATTGAAAAAAGCACCTGGAACTTTATCCAAATAATATGCAAAATCTTCAACTACCATTTCTGGAACTTTCTTTTCTTTAACATTTTCAAATCCTAAAATTTCATTTCCACTTAATTTTATTAAATCTACAAATTCATCTTTATTTATAAGAGCCATATAACTGTCTCTATATTCTACTTCTCCTATAGCTCCCATTCCTTCACAAATCATTTCAACCATATTTTTTATTTTTGGTTTTATAGAATCTCTCAAACTATTAGAAAGAGTCCTAATAGTTCCTTCTAATAAAACATCCCCTGTTATTACATTTTCAGTTTCTCCACCTATAATTTTCCCAAAACTTAAAACCAACGATTCTCTTGAATCTATATTTCTACTAACTATTGTTTGAAGAGCAGTTATTACTTGAGCTGCTATAACTATTGCATCAATTCCAGTACTTGGATAAGCTCCATGACAACTTTTCCCTTTAATTTTTATTTTTATCCCTGTTGAAGCTGCATTCATAGCTCCATACTTAATTGCTATCTTTCCTGCATTTATAGAAGGATCAACATGTAACCCAAATATTCCATTCACATTTTTAAGAACCCCTTCTTCTATCATTGGAACTGCTCCTCCTGTTGTTTCTTCTGCTGGTTGAAATATTAATCTAACATTGCATGGAAGCTCTTCTTTATTTTCTGAAATAACTTTTGCCACCCCAAGTAAAATACTCATATGAGCATCATGCCCACATGCATGCATTTTCCCATAATGTTCTGATTTAAATTCAAATTCAGTTTCTTCAATTATTGGTAATGCATCCATATCTGCTCTAAAAGCTAAAGTTATATTTTTATCTTTCCCTTCTATGTTTGCAACAATACCACTTTCACCTATATTTTTTTGATAATCTATTTTTAAATTATCTAATATTTTACAAATTATTTCAGTTGTTTTGGGAAGAGAAAAACCTAATTCTGGGTACTTGTGTAATTCCCTTCTAACATCAATAACAAAATTTCCTATCTTATTTGCTGAATTTAATATTTTTTTTTTCATATTTCTCCTCCTAATTTTTTTCTTTATCTAATTAAAACAAGTTTAATCAAAAATAGCAATTAAATAAAATATATTATATCAATACTATTCATTTATAAAATATATTTTTATTTTGCCTGTTATAAGTGTATAATACACCTTAATTAAATAAGAATCAGATTGAGGAGCAATTGACATTAGTAGCTATATAGAGTTTACCTAAAATTTTGAAATATAGTGAAAGGGAAAATTGCCGAAGTATGAACCTTAGGTAAGTTTATATTGGGGACATAATTAAAAGTTGTGTTACTGTCATTGATTATTCAATGTTGTGCTTTCTGTTGTGTCTTACTAGACTTTAGTATGCGTCATTAGTATAAATTACTAGACCAACAGTTTGTAATCTGTTGGTCTTTTTTATTTAATTAAATTTTTAAAACAAAGGAGATTTACAAATGAGAGTAGTACTAAAATACGGAGGTTCTAGTGTTGCCACAATTGACAAAATAAAAGCTATTGCTGAGTATATAATAAAATTAAAGAAAACTAAATATGATGAAATAGTTATAGTTGCTTCTGCAATGGGAAAAACTACAAATAAATTAATTTCATTAGCTAAAGATATTTCTGAAACTCCTAATCAAAGAGAATTAGATTCTCTTCTATCAACAGGAGAGCAACAAACTGTTTCCCTTATTTCAATGGCTATTAATTCCATGGGAACAAAAGCTATTTCCTTAACAGGATCTCAAGCAAATATTTTAACTAGTGGAGTGCACACAAAAAGTAAAATTAAAAGTATTAATACAGATAGAATAAAGGCATATCTTAATGAAGGAAAAGTAGTAATCGTTGCTGGTTTTCAAGGAATCAATGAACATGGAGATATAACAACTCTTGGAAGAGGAGGTTCTGACACTAGTGCTGTTGCATTAGCTGCAGCTTTAAAATGCGAATGCAGAATTTATACTGATGTAGATGGAATATACAGTGTTGATCCTAGACTACACCCAAAAGCTAAGTTTATAGAACAATTATCATATGAAGAAATGATGGAAATGTCTAATTTGGGAGCTGGAGTTATGGAAACTAGAGCTGTGGAAATAGGTAAAAAATATAATGTGCCTATATTTGTCGGGAAATCTTTAAGTGAATCTGGAGGAACTTATATCATGAATACAATTAATGCATTAGAAGAAAAATTAGTTACAGGAATTAGTATTACAAAAGAAATTATTATTACAAGAATATTAAATATTGGTTATTCACCTGAAAAAATTTCTAAAATATTTTCAATTGTTGATGCTGGAGGATTAAATATAAATATGATTACACAAAATATGACTAAAGACTGTCATGTTGATCTTTCATTTAGTTGTAAATCTGATGAAAAATATTTATTAGAACAAGTTATTGAAAAAGTAAAAGAAACTATTCCAGAAGCTGAAGTTGATTATAATGACAATTTAGGAATGATTTCTATTGTTGGAGTTGGAATGATTAATAACTCTGGTATAGCTGGAAGATTCTTTTCATCTTTAAGCAAAGCTAATGTAAATTTCTATCAAGTAACTACTTCTGAAATAAGTGTTTCATGTAGTATTGATAGAGAGTTAGTTGAAACTGCTGTTAAAGCCGTTGCTGAAGAATTTAATTTATAAATAAACTAGGAGGATTTAAAATGAAAGTTGCTATTGTTGGTGCTACTGGGTTAGTAGGGAGTACTTTTTTAAAAGTTTTAGAAGAAAGAAATTTAGAAATAACAGAATTATATTTATTTGCATCTAAAAGAAGTGCAGGTAAAAAAATTAGCTTTAAAGGTTCTGAATATATAGTTGAAGAATTAACTGAACATAGTTTTGATCGTGGAATAGATATCGCTTTATTTTCTGCTGGAGGAGATACTAGTAAAAAATTCGCTCCTATAGCTGCTGAAAAAGGATGCCTTGTGATAGACAATTCTTCTGCTTGGAGGATGAATGACTCTGTTCCTTTGATTGTTCCTGAAGTTAATAGTAATGCTGCTTTTAATAATCATAAAATTATAGCTAACCCTAATTGTTCTACTATTCAATGTATGCTTCCTCTTAAAGCATTAGCTAATAAATATGGATTAAAGAGAGTAATTTTTAATACTTATCAAGCTGTTTCTGGTTCAGGACAAAAAGGTGTTTTAGACTTAACTAATGGATTAAAAGGAGAAAAGCCTCAAAATTATCCTCATCCTATAGTTAATAACTGTCTTCCGCATATTGACATATTTTTGGATAACGGTTACACTAAAGAAGAGATGAAGATGGTAAATGAAACTAGAAAAATATTAGAATTACCTAATCTTCCAATAACTGCAACATGTGTTAGAGTTCCCGTTGTTAATTCTCATTCTGTTTCTATCACTGCAGAACTTGAAACTGATTTTGATTTAGATGAAGTAAGAGATATTTTTTCTAAATATCCAGGAATGATTTTAGTGGATAATCCTGAAAATAATGAATATCCATTAGCCACTAATGCAACTGGACATGATGAAATTCTTGTAGGAAGAGTTAGAAGAGATTTTAGTGCTCCTAAAAGCATTAACTTTTGGGTTGTAGGAGATAACATTAGAAAAGGAGCAGCTACTAATGCTGTTCAAATTGCAGAATTATTTAAAAATATAAATAAATAGGAGGAAAAAATATGACCTTATTTACAGGATCAGGAGTTGCAATAATCACACCATTTACAAATTCAATGGAGGTAAATTATCCTAAACTTAAAGAACTTTTAGAATTTCATATTGAAAATGAAACAGATGCTATAATCATCAATGGAACAACTGGAGAATCTGCTACTATGACAGATGAAGAAAGTTTGAAAGTAATTAAATTTACTGTTGAAGTTATTAATAATAGAATTCCTGTAATTGCAGGAACTGGTTCAAACGACACAAGACATGCTATAGAATTTAGCGTTGCGGCTACAAAACTTGGAGTAGATGGATTATTAATTGTTACTCCTTATTATAATAAAGGTAATGAAAATGGAATATATAATCACTATAAAGCTATTGCTGAAGCCGTTAATTGTCCTATCATTCTTTATAATGTTCCTTCTAGAACAGGAGTTAATTTATCAATACCTCTTTTAGAAAAACTTTCTAAATTTGATAATATTATAGCAATTAAAGAAGCTAGTGGAAATATTTCTTATGCTGCTGAAATAGCTAGAGTTATTCCTTCTCTTACTATCTATTCTGGTAATGATGATATGGTTGTTCCCTTATTATCACTTGGAGCTAAAGGAGTTATTTCTGTTTCAGCTAATATAATACCTAAAATAACACATAAAATGGTTATTTCATTTTTAAATTCTGACATTAATAAAGCAATGAGATTACAATTAGATTATAATGATTTAGTAAATGCTTTATTTATAGAAACAAATCCTATTCCTATAAAAAATGCTATGAATTTTTTAGGTTATAATGTTGGACCTTGTAGATTACCTCTTGGAGAAATGTTTGAAGAAAACAAAAAAACTTTACATACTATATTAAATAAACATGGAGTTGACAAATGGATATAATTATACACGGAACAGGAGCTATGGGAAAAGTAGTTTCTGACCTATTAAAAGAAGAAGAAAATTTAAATGTTAGTGGCTTTGCAGATGAATTAACAAATGAAAAAGGAGATGTTATAATCGATTTTTCTCATTTTTCTAGATTAAATTCTCTACTTGAATATGCTAGAGAAAATAAAATTCCTTTAGTTGTTGCAACTACCGGATATGATGATAACACTTTGAATAAATTAAAAGATTTTTCAAAAGAAATACCTATTCTTCTATCATCGAATATGTCATTAGGAGTTAATCTTATGCAAGATGTTCTTAAAAAAATAGTTCCAATATTATATGATAAATACGATATTGAAGTTATTGAAAAACATCATAATAAAAAAGTTGATTCTCCAAGTGGAACTGCTAAAACTATTTTAGAAGTTATTGAAGAAGGCTGCAAAGAAAAAATGAAAGAACAATATGGAAGAGAAGGAATTAAAAAAAGAGAAGAAAATGAGATCGGAGTACATGTTGTTAGAGGCGGAACTATTGTTGGAGAACATTCTGTTTTATTCTGTGGAAATGATGAAATCATTGAAATAAAACATACTGCAATGTCTAAAAAAATATTTGCAGAAGGGGCTATAACAGCTGCTAAATTTTTATCTGACAAACCTGCTGGGCTTTATTCTATGAAAGATATATTTTAATAATTAAATTTAAACGGAGGACAATAATGAACGGATTAAATACTGCTGAAGAAATAATAGCATTTATAAAAAACTCAACAAAAAGTACACCTGTGAAGGCTTATATTAATGGTAATTTAGAAAATTTAAAAACAACTGCAAAAGTTTTTAAAGGAGAAGGTTCTTATATATTAATAGGAGAATCTGATGAAATATCTAAAATATTAGAAAATTACAAAGAAACTATAACTGATTTTCATATTGAAAATGATAGAAGAAATTCTGGAGTTCCTACTCTTGACCTTAGAAATATAAATGCAAGAATAGAACCTGGAGCTGTTATTAGAGATAAAGTTACTATTGGAGATAATGCAGTTATAATGATGGGAGCTGTTATAAATATTGGATCTATAATCGGAGAAAATACCATGATAGATATGGGAGCAATCCTTGGTGGAAGAGCTACAGTCGGTAAAAACTGTCACATTGGAGCTGGAACTGTTCTAGCCGGGGTTATCGAACCTTCTTCTGCAACTCCAGTAATAGTTGAAGATAATGTCTTAATTGGTGCTAATTCTGTAGTTATAGAAGGAATTAGAATTGGAAAAGGAGCTGTTGTTGGAGCTGGTTCTATAGTTTTACAAGATGTTCCTGCGGGAGCTGTTGTTGGAGGTAATCCAGCAAAAATTATAAAAACAGTTGATGAAAAAACTTTAGGAAAAACTCAACTTGTTGATGACTTAAGAAAATAGTCTTAAAGATAAGGAGGCATAAATGGAAGTAAACAAAGTAGTTAGTAATTTACAATACTCTTTAATCAGAGCATTAAAAGAAGAAGCAACAAACTATTCAGATGTTATTGATTTAACTGTAGGGGAACCAGATTTAGAGACACCTAAGGAAATTGTATTAGAAGCATTTGAAAGAGCTAAGGATATAAAACTTAGTTATCCACCAACTGGAGGTGGAGAAAGAATTCGTTCTCTTATCGCTAAACATTATAATAAAAAATATAATACAAATTATCAAACTGATAATATTATTGTAAATGTAGGAGCATCTGAGGCTATATCTTCTTGTTTTAGAACTATTCTTAATCCAGAAGATGAAGTAATTGTTCTTTCTCCATTTTATGCAGGATATCCTCCTATGATAGAACTTTGTTATGCAAAACCTGTTTATATTGATATTTCTAAATATGATTTTGTATTAACTCCTGAAATTTTAGAGAAATATATAACTGATAAAACAAAAGCTATCTTATTTTGTAACCCTTGTAATCCTACAGGAAATGTTATGGGATATGAAGAAATGAAAAATCTTGCAAATTTTTTAGCAGGAAAAGATTTATTTATAATTTCAGATGAAATTTATAGTGAACTTGCTTTTGAAGAATTTTATTCTTTCGGTTCTTTTGAAAATATAAAAGAACAGCTTATTATTATAAATGGATTTTCAAAATCTCATTCTATGACTGGATGGAGAATTGGTTATACTATTTTCCCTGTTAAATATCGAAAAAACTTTTTAAACACAACACTTTATACATTAAGTTCACCTATGGCAGTTTCAATTCTTGCAGGAGAAGTTGCTCTAGAAAGATTTGATGATAGAAGTGAGTTTAAAGATATCTATAAAAAAAGAGCTCTTTATCTATATGACGAGCTAAAAAAATTGGGACTTGAACCAGTTAAACCTAAAGGAGCTTTCTATATTTTTGTTAACTATTCTAATATTTCAAAGCTAAATTCTTATGATTTTGCTATTGATTTACTAAAAAAATCAAAGGTTGCCCTTGTGCCAGGGATTGCTTTTGGTGTAGAAAATTATTTTAGAATATCTTCTATCTACGATCTCCCTATCTTGGAAGAAGTTGTTAACAGATTAAAAATATATATAGAAGGGAATTAAAAAAAGCGGTGAAATTTCACCGCTTTTTTCTATTATTTAATTATTTTTATTTAGCCCATAATTTTTTTAAATTTTCTATAAATTTAAAATCATCTTCAATACTTCTTCCATTTATTGTAAGATATCCACCAATCATCATTCCATTAGCTCCTGCTAAAAATGCATTTCCCATAAAATCTTTTAGAATACTTTCTCTTCCTGCTATTACTTTTATTCCCTTATCTTTTAATATTAATCTATATATAGCTATTGTTTTTAATATTTCATCCACTGATAATATTTCTCTATTCCCATGAGGAGTTCCTGGAATTGGATTCAAAATATTCATTGGAACTGCATCTACATTTAATTCTTTAAAAGTAAAAGCCATATCCATTCTATCTTCCCATGTTTCACCCATTCCTAATATTCCGCCACAACAAATTTTCATTCCTGCTTTTTGAGCATTTTTTATAGTTTCAATTCTATCTTCCACATTATGAGTAGTTGCAACTATATCTTTATATGATTTTATAGATGTCTGTAAATTTGAATGAAATCTATTAATCCCTTTTCCTTTTAAATATCTAAGCTCTTCTTCTGATAAAAGACCTATTGAGCAACAAATTTCAATTTTACCATCCTTTGTCATATCTTCTGCAAATTTAGCTACTGTTTCATAGTCTTTTGTTCCTTGATTAATTCCTCTTCCACTTGTAACTATTGAGAATCTATCGCTATTATGTTCTATTGCAACTTTACATTCTTCTTCTAAAGTTGCAATATCCTTCATAGGATAAGTGGTTATACAAGTATTATACTTCTCAGATTGAGCACAAAATTTACAATCTTCTGAACATTTTCCAGACTTTGCATTTGTTATTGTACAAGTTTCTATTTTATCACCACAATATTTTTCTCTTGTCATATTAGCAACTTTAAATAATTCTAAAAGTTCACTTCCTTTTAAATTAACTAACTCCATTGCTATTTCTTTTGTTACTTCGCCATCAATATACTTTTCTAAATTCATTTTCCATTCTCCCTTTTAACTTTATAATTTTTGTAATATAATTCAAAGTTATGTTACAGAAGAAATTATACAATCTATTCAAAAAATTGTAAACATTTTTTATTCCGATGGTTAACATTTCATATTTTGCCTATTTTATCCATTCCTTCCATATTTCTGGCTTATACCCTATAGTCACTTTATTTTTTTCTCTTAAAATTGGAGTCTTAAAAAGAGTAGGTGAATCCATTAATAATTCCAAAGTATCAAAAACATAATATTCTAAATTACGTTTTTTAAATTCTTTTCCTTCTCTATCTAAGAGATCTCCAATATCAAAAATTCGTACTATGCTTTTCAACTCTCCTTTTGAAATTCCTTTTTCTTTGAGATTAATAAATTGAATATCAATTTTTCTATCCTTGAAAAATCTTATAGCTTTTTTTGTATCATTACAATTTTTAACTCCAAATATCTGTATCATTAATAACTCCTCACATTTATATAGTCATCTTATTTTACTACATTAATTAAAAAATGTTAAACTATATCTTAAAAAAAATAATATTTTTTTAAAAAAACGTTCGAAAATAAAGCTTAAAAATCATTTGACAAACAAAAGTTATAAATGTATAATGATGTAAGCGGTTACATGATAAGGAGAGTAATATGAAAATAAAAGATATCGCACGACTAGCTGGTGTATCCACGGCTACTGTATCAAGAGTAATAAATAATTCTTCTTCAGTAAAAGAAGAAACAAGAAAAAACATTTTAGAAATTATTAAAGCTAAAAATTACAAGCCTAATATAACAGCCCAAAATTTAGCTAAAAAAGAAAACAACACTATCGGAGTAGTTATTCCTGATTTAGATAATCCCTTTTTTGGAAAAATTATAAAAGGAATTTATGAAAAAATCGAAAAAGAAAATTTAAATATTATCCTTTTAAATAGCTATAGTAGTTTAAAAAAAGAAAAAAGAGTAATTGAAACTTTAATAGAGCAAAGAGTTAAAGGAGTTATAATAGTTCCTATAGCAAAAGATAAATTTTCTAGTTATGAACATTTTAATAGATTAGATGAATTTAACATTCCTTATGTTCTTATAGATAGAGAAGTTGAAGGAGATAATTTTTCTAAAGTTTATTTAGAAAATAGAAAAGGAGCCTACAATGCAACTAAATATTTAATGAATAAAACAAAAAATATTGCTATGATTTCAGGCCCTACTAGAACAACCACTGCAACTAAAAGATTAGAAGGTTATAATATGGCCATGGATGAAGAAAATTTAGAAAAAAAAGTTTATTATGGAGATTATAAAATAGATTCAGGTTATAAAATAATAACCGAAATTATAAAAAAAAATAATCTTCCAAAAGCTTTATTTATAGCTAATAATATGATGACACTTGGAGTAATAAAAGGACTTATAGAAAATAACATAAAAATACCTGAACATATTTTAATATTTAGTTTTGATGAGGTAGAAATGGCTGAAATTTTTGGTATTAAAATAGATTATCTTGAATTTAATGTAAAAGCTGTTGGAGAAAAAGCAGTAAATATATTAAAAGATAAATTAAATGGTGATAATTCTAGAAAAATTATCAAAATACCTGGAAAAATAAAAAAATAATTTTTTTAATTTTAAATGTAAACGGTTACAAAATTAATGAAAAGGAGGATATGACAAATTATTTGCCATATAAAATTATGAAAAAAATATTAGTAATTGGAAGTCTTAATATGGATTTAGTTACCATGGCTAAAAGACACCCTAAATTAGGAGAAACAATTATTGGAAAAAGTTTCTTTCAAATTCCAGGGGGAAAAGGAGGAAATCAAGCAGTTTCCATTGCAAAATTAGGTGGAAATGTAACTATGTTTGGTTGCGTAGGTAAGGATTCTCATGGACAAATATTAATAAATGAATTAGAAAAGAATAATATCCAAACTAAGCACATAAAAAAAGTTGAAACTAATACTGGTATTGCTACAATAGTAGTAGATGAAAATGCTGATAATACTATAATTGTTGTTCCTGGAGCAAACTTTGAAATAAATAAAACAGATATTGATAATAATATAAATTTAATAAAAGAAGCAGATATAATTCTTCTTCAATTGGAAATTCCTATAGAAATAGTTAAATATATCTTAAAAAAAGCAAAAGAAAATAATAAAATTACTATTCTTAATCCTGCTCCAGCTAAAAAACTTTCTAAAGATATAATCAAAAATGTTGATTTTTTAATTCCTAATGAAACTGAATTAGAACTTTTAAGTGAAATGCCTACTACTTCTAAAGAAGAAATTTTAATAGCTTGTAAAAAACTTCTAAACAAGGGTGTTAAAAATCTTATAGTTACATTAGGTAAAAAAGGATCAATATTTGTAGGAACAGACAAAACTTTTAGTGTTGGGATTCACAAAGTAAATGCTATTGATCCAACTGCAGCTGGCGATTCCTTCATTGGAGGAGTTATAAGAATGTTATCAGAAGATAAAGAAATAAAAGAGGCCATGGAATTTGGAGCTCAAGTAGGAGCTATCACAGTAACTAAAAAAGGAGCTCAAAGTTCTCTTCCTACATGGAATGAAGTTATTGATTATAAATTTAAAAAATAATATAAATATTTAAAGGAGATAAACTATGAAAAAAGGCAGATTATTAAACAGTGAAATTAGTTCTGTAATCTCTAAAATGGGACATACAGATCACATAACAATAGGGGATGCTGGGCTACCTATTCCAGGTAAAGTAAATAGAATAGACTTAGCTTTAGAAAAAGGAATTCCTAGCTTTTTAGAAACCTTAGAAGTGATTTTAGAGGAATTACAAATAGAAGAAGTTATTATTGCTAAAGAAACAGAAGAAATAAGTATAGATTTATACACTAAAATATTAAACTTATTAGAAAAAAAATGTGGAAAAATAACTATTTCAAAAGTGTCTCATGAAGAACTAAAAAAAATTACAAAAGAAAGTAAAGCTGTAATTAGAACAGGAGAATGCACACCTTATGCTAATATTATTTTAAAATCAGGGGTAACTTTCTAAGGAGAAAACAATATGAAAAAAATATTAGAAATGTCTGGAATAATTAAAAATTTTCCAGGAGTAAGAGCATTAGATAATGCTAATTTAAGTATATATGAAGGAAAGGTAATGGCTCTACTTGGTGAAAATGGAGCTGGAAAATCAACTATAATGAAAATAATGACTGGAATATATAAAAAAGATGCTGGAATAATTAAATATAACGGAAAAAAAGTTGAATTCAATGGACCAAAAGAGTCTCAAAATGCTGGAATAGCTATAATTCATCAAGAATTAAATTTAATAGATAATCTGTCTATTGCTGAAAATATTTTTTTAGGAAGAGAGTTAACTAAAAATTTTAAAATAGATTGGAATATAATGTTCAATGAAGCAGATATAATCTTAAAAAAATTAAATTTAAAATATTCCTCTAAAGAATTAGTTGGAAATTTAAGTATCGGAGAAAAACAAATGGTAGAAATAGCAAAAGCTCTTTCTCAAAATGCTAAAATAATAGTTATGGATGAACCTACCGATGCTCTTACTGATACTGAAACAAAAAGTTTATTTAAAGTAATAAATGAATTGGTAGCTGAAAATAAAAGTATCGTCTACATTTCTCACAGGTTAAAAGAAATATTTGAAATATGTGACTTTGCTACTATTATGAGAGATGGAAAATTTATAGATGAACTTATTGTAAAAAATACAACAGAAGATATTATTATCGAAAAAATGATAGGTCGAAAATTAGAAGATCAATTTCCTAGAATAGATACTAAGTTTGGTGATATTTCTTTAAAAGTAGAAAATCTTAATGGAGAAGTTACAAAAGATATTAATTTTTTTGTTAGAAAAGGTGAAATATTAGGAATAGCTGGACTTATGGGTGCTGGAAGAACTGAATTAGCAAAAACTATTTATGGATGTTTTAAAAAAACAAATGGACAAATTTATATTGAAGGAAATAAAGTAGAAATTAATTCTCCCCAACAAGCTTTAGAAAATAAAATTGCTTATGTTTCAGAAGATAGAAAGGGAGATGGATTAATTGTCGGGCTTTCTGTGAAAAAAAATATGAGTTTATCTTCACTATCAAAATTTGAAAATTTTTATAAAAAAATTGAACCAAATAAAGAAAAAAAATCAGTGAAAAATTTTATATCAAAATTTAATATAAAAACTCCTACAATGGACCAATTGATAAAAAATTTAAGTGGAGGAAATCAACAAAAAGTAGCTATAGGAAAAGCTCTTATGACCAATCCTAAAATATTAATTTTAGATGAACCTACAAGAGGAGTTGACGTAGGAGCTAAAAAAGAAATTTATAATCTTATAAATGAGTTTAAAAAACAAGGTATGAGTATTATTATAATTTCTTCCGAAATGCCAGAAATACTAGGGCTTAGTGATAGAATAATGGTTATGTATAATAAAACTATCACAGGAATTTTTAATAAAAATGAAGCTACCCAAGAAAAAATAATGAAATGTGCTATAGGCTTTATAAAGGAGAAGAATAATGAAAACTAATACAATATCAAATGACTTATCAATAAAAAAAGAAAATAAATTTTTAGAAAATAAACCTTTAGTTGGTTTAGTTATATTTTCAATAATTGTCTCAATATTAAATCCAAGATTTTTATCAATAGCTAACTTTTTAAATATATTAAGACAAACATCTATAAATGCAATAATAGCAACTGGAATGACTTTTGTTATATTAACTGGAGGAATAGACCTTTCAGTTGGATCCATTTTAGCTCTTTGTGGTGCTGTATCTGCTAGTATGCTTACTAATGGAGTAAATGGTTATATTGTTTTGACAGTAACTCTTATTTTAGGAACCATTCTTGGAGCAATTAGTGGAAGTTTTATCAGTTATGGAAAACTTCAAGCCTTTATAACAACTTTAGTAGCTATGACTTTATTAAGAGGTGCTACTTTAGTTTTTACAGATGGAAAACCAATTTCTATGGGATTTAGAGATAATGCTCTTTTATTTGATACTATTGGTGGAGGATATATTTTAGGAATCCCTGTTCCTATATATATAATGATTTTTGTATTTGCTGTATGCCATTATATTTTAAAAAATACCAGATTTGGTAGATATGTTTTTGCAGTAGGTGGAAACGAAGAAGCTACTAAACTTTCTGGAATTAATGTTGATAGATTAAAAGTTAAAGTATATGCTATAAGTGGAGGTTTATCCGCCTTAGCTGGAATTATTATCACATCTAGATTAGGATCTGCACAACCTACAGCAGGAACAGGATATGAATTAGATGCTATTGCTGCTGTAGTTTTAGGTGGAACTTCACTTTCTGGAGGAATTGGAAGCATCTCTGGAACTATAACTGGAGCTTTAATTATTGGGGTTCTTGGAAATGCTTTAAACCTTTTAGATGTATCATCATATTACCAAATGATGATAAAAGCAATTGTTATCTTAGCTGCAGTATTAATTGATAAAAAAACAAATAAATAAAAAGGAGAAGAATAATGAAAAAAGTATTAAAATTATTAATTGTAGGATTTTGTATTGGAATGATTTCAACAGTGGCTTTTGCTAAAGGAAAGGTAGGATTAGTAGTATCAACTTTAAATAATCCTTTCTTTGTAGATTTAAAAGAAGGTGCTCAAGATAAAGCAAAACAACTAGATATGGAACTTATAGTTTTAGATTCCCAAAATGATCCCGCTAAAGAATTATCAAATGTAGAAGATTTAATTGTAAGAGGAGTTGATGTAATATTAATTAATCCCACAGATTCAGATGCAGTATACAGAGCTGTAAAAAATGCTAACAGATCTAAAGTTCCTGTTATTACTTTAGATAGAGGAGCAAATAGAGGCGAAGTAGTAACTCACATCGCATCTGATAATGTTGCTGGAGGAAAAATGGCTGGAGAATTTATTCTAAACAAATTAGGTAAAAATTCTAAAATTATTGAATTAGAAGGTATACCTGGAACAACTGCTGCAAGAGATAGAGGAAAAGGATTTAATGAAATCGCTAATGATAATTTAAATGTAGTTGCAAGACAAGCAGCTGATTTTGATAGAACAAAGGGGCTTAATGTAATGGAAAATATGATCCAAGCTCAACCTGAAATAGATGGTGTTTTTGCTCACAACGATGAAATGGCTCTAGGAGCTTTAAAAGCTATTGGAAATAAAAATATATTAGTTGTAGGATTTGATGCAACTGCTGATGCTGTTAAATCAGTTGAAGAAGGAAAATTAGCTGCTACTATAGCTCAACAACCTAAATTAATTGGAGCAAAAGGAATAGAAACATCAAATAAAATAATAAAAGGAGAAACAACTCCTAAATTTATTCCAGTGGATTTAAAATTAATTAAAAAATAATATAAGCATAAAAAGAACAGACTAGCATTTTTAATGTTAGTCTGTTAATTAATTAACGAATCAATATTTAAAAAAATATCTCTCCTTCATTTTCATTTACTTAGATAGAGAATACCACAATTAAACCTTTTCTGTCAATATTTTTTTAATTACAAGTTACTTTACTATCTTTTTTTACACCAAATAAATATTTTTCAGTTATGGTAATCACAATAGCATTTATAGCAAAAGCTGGAACTATTTCATATAAATATGCTCCATAACCAATAGTTTTCCATAAAATAAGAGTTATAGTTCCTATTAACATTCCAGAAAATACACTTCTCCAATTTAAACCTTTTACATAAAGAGTTGCAATAATTGCAGGACCGAATACTCCTCCGAATCCTCCCCAAGCATAGGAAACCATAGCTAGTATTTTTGTAGATGGATTCATAGCCATTACTGTAGCTATTGCAGATATTATTATTATTCCAAATCTTCCAGTCCACATTATTTCTTTTTCAGTTGCATTTTTCTTTATAAATTTATAAAAATCTTCAGATAAAGTAGAAGAAGATACTAATAACTGAGAATCAATAGTTGACATTATTGCTGAAAGTATTGCTGCAAGTAATATTCCTCCTACCCAAGGATTAAAAAGTTTTGTAATCATATATATAAACACTCTTTCAGAATCTCCACCTATCTCAGCAATATCCTTAAATACAGCTATACCTGTTATTCCTATTGCCATAGCTCCCATTAATGAAATAATTACCCATACCATTGCTATTTTTCTAGCTTGAGCTAATTCTTTTAACCCTTTAACACTCATAAATCTTGATAATATATGTGGCTGTCCAAAATATCCAAGCCCCCAAGCAAGAGAAGAAATTATTGCTAAAGTTCCTATATTTCCAGATTTAAATACACTTAAAGATATTTCTTTTGCTTGAGCTGCCATTTGTATTTCTGCCATTCCTCCACCTTTTACATAAGCAAGTCCTGGTACTACTAATATCGCTAAAAACATTAAGCTTCCTTGAAAAAAGTCTGTCCAACAACAAGCTAAATATCCTCCCATAAAAGTATAAAAAACTATTGTTCCTACTCCTATCAATACTGCTACTTTATAATCTATTCCTAAAATACTTTCAAATAATTTTCCAGAAGCAACAAGTCCTGATGCAGAATAAACAGTAAAGAAAAATAATACTATTGCTGCAGAAAATATTCTTATTGTTCCTGTTTTATCTCCTAATTTTTCACTTAAAAAATTAGGTAATGTCATTGTCTTTGTTTCTTCTGTTTGTACTCTCAATTTAGGAGCTACATATCTCCAATTGAGATAAGTTCCCACAGCAAGACCAACTACAACCCATATTTGTGACATTCCAGATGAATAAACAGCCCCAGGTAATCCCATCAATAACCATCCACTCATATCACTTGCCTGAGCCGAAAGAGCTGTTACCCAAGACCCCATACCTCTTCCACCAATTAAATAATCTTCTGCACTTTCTGTTTTCTTATAAAAATAAATTCCTACTCCTACTAAAAATATTAAATACACTACAAATGTTATCATTGTCTCCATTGTCATCATTTCTTTTCCTCCGTCCTTTTATTAAACTCACAATAAATTTTAATTTCTTTACCTACTTATTTGTAAGCTCCCGGGGACTTTAATTAATTTCATAATTCAACTCCTTTATATTAATATTTTTTAAACTTAAATAAAAAAACCATTTAATGCATCTAAATGCAGTTAAATGGCTTTATCATATAAAGAAAGACTTTCTTTAGTTTAGCTCAATTCCACATTAGATACAAATCCAAATTTTCAGCTTAAAATGGATTTATACCTATGATTTAAAATCATACACACAAATCCTAATTATGGAACCATGGGGTTTTGGAATTCTACTGCTATCACTAATTTTTTCACGAGTCTCTCCTTCTAATCTAAAATTTAATTTACATTTATTGTACATATTTTTCAACTAAAAGTCAATATTTTTTTATTTTTGAATTTTATAACTGGACTATATACAGAATAAAGACTATAATATGGACATGAATTAAAATAACTATTGGAGGATTAAAATGGAAAAAATAATTATAAAGTGTCCTAAATGTAAGAAAAAAATGAGGGTTAGAAATCAAGTAGCAAAATATAAATGCCCAAGTTGTTCTCATATATATAAACTAAATAAGTTCAAGATTATTTTATTAAATATTAAAGGATTTTTTATTGGTTTTATAGATACTATCGTAGGAATTAAATCTAGTATTATTTATAAATTTAAATCTATGGTTTCAACTTATAAATATATGAATAAAGTTAGAAAAAATATGAAAGCTGATCCAAACTGGTCTAATTATCATAGAGAACAAAAAGAAATGAAAAATGCAAATAAACGTTCTTTCAAAGATATCTTTAAAAGAAAAAAATAAAAAAACATTTGACAAAATAAGAAAATTAGTATATTATTATTTCAAATAAATATCCATCAAGAGAAACTGAGGGACTGGCCCTTTGAAGTTTCAGCAACCTGCTTGTATAGTGTGGTGCTAATTCCAGACAGATGGCGATGACCCAAAATCGTTGAACCAAATCTCTAAAACTTGATGTATATAGTTTTAGAGATTTTTTTATATATTTTGCAACAAAAGAAAGGAGCACTACATGATACGTATACAAAACATTAATAAAACTTATCCCAATAATTTCGCTGCTGTTAAAAATGTTAATTTACACATTAAAAAAGGAGACATATTTGGTGTTATTGGTTTAAGTGGAGCTGGAAAATCATCTTTAATTAGACTTTTAAATAGATTAGAAGAGCCTACAAGCGGTGAAATAATTATTGATGGAACTAATATAACTTCTTTAAATAAAAAAGAACTTCTTGAAAAAAGAAAAAAAATTGGAATGATTTTTCAACATTTTAATCTTTTATCTTCTAGAACTGTTGAAGAAAATGTCGCTTTTTCTTTAGAAATAGCTAAATGGGAAAAATCTAAAATCAAATCAAGAGTTAGTGAACTATTAGAACTTGTTGAACTTTCTGACAAAAGTAAGTCTTACCCCAGTCAACTTAGTGGTGGACAAAAACAAAGAGTAGCTATAGCTAGGGCTCTTGCTAACAATCCTGAAATACTATTATCAGATGAAGCAACTTCTGCTTTAGACCCTAAAACAACTAAATCAATTCTACAGTTAATAAGAAATATCCAAAATAAACTAGGTCTTACTGTAGTTATGATTACTCACCAAATGGAGGTTATAAGAGATATCTGTAATAAAGTTGCTGTAATGTCTCATGGAGAAATAGTAGAAACTGGGGGAGTTCATCATATATTTTCAAATCCTAAGACTGAAACTACAAAAGAACTTATATCTTATCTTCCAAATAATGAAGAGTCTACTGCTGATTTAATGAAAACTAAAGGAAAAATGTTAATTAAATTAAATTTTCTTGGATCTATTTCAAAAGATCCTATTATTTCAAGAGCAATTAAAAAATTTAATGTGGATTTTAGTATAATAGGCGGATCAATTGAAAGTCTTTCTACAATGAGAGTTGGTCATTTATATGTAGAACTTTCTGGAGATTTTGAAGAACAAAAATTAATTATTCCTTGGTTAACAGAAGAAGGAGTTATTGTGGAGGTGATATATAATGGTCTTTAATATGATTTTTAATTCTACATTAGAAACTTTATATATGGTTTTATTTTCAACTTTATTTTCTTTAGTTATTGGTTTTCCTATTGGTATCTTACTTGTTATAACAAAGGAAGGAAATATCTGGGAAAAACAAAAATTAAATCAAATTTTAGAATTTATTATTAATACTCTTAGATCTTTTCCATTTATTATTCTTATGATTTGTTTATTTCCACTATCTAGAATAATTGTAGGAACAACCATTGGAGTTAATGCTGCTATAGTACCTCTTTCAATATCTGCTGCACCTTTTGTAGCTAGAATAGTTGAAGGTGCTCTAAATGAAATTGATAAAGGTTTAATTGAAGCTAGTTCTAGTATGGGAGCTAATAATTTAACTATAATCTTTAAAGTAATGATACCTGAAACACTTCCTCATCTTATACACGGAATTACTGTAACTATAATCAGTCTTATTGGATACTCTGCAATGGCTGGAACTATAGGTGCTGGAGGTCTTGGAGACTTAGCTATTAGATTTGGATATCAAAGATTCAAGGTTGACATTATGATTTATGCTGTTATTGTTATAATAATTTTGGTTCAATTAATACAAAGTTTAGGTAACTATCTTGTTTATAGAACAAAGAAAAATAGATAATTAAATATATATAAAGGAGAGGATTTATTATGAAAAAAACATTTAAAACATTATTATTAACAGGTATCAACTTATTACTTTTAAGCCAATTAGCTTTTGGAAATACCATATTAAAAGTTGGAGCTACCCCTGTACCACATGCTGAAATATTACAAGCAATTAAACCTGATTTAGCTAAAGAAGGAATCGATCTTAAAATAGTTGAATTCACTGATTATGTTACTCCTAATTTAGCTCTTGCAGATAAAGATTTAGATGCTAACTTTTTTCAACATGTTCCTTATTTAGAAAAATTTAAAAAGGAAAGAAACTTAAAACTTACATCAGCTGGAAATGTTCACGTAGAACCTCTTGGACTTTATTCTAAGAAACATAAATCTTTAGACGAACTTAATAAAAAAGACACTATTGCTATACCTAATGATCCATCTAATGGAGGAAGAGCATTAATCCTTTTACATAACAAGGGAATTATTACTTTAGCTGATCCTACTAATCTTTACGCTACTGAATTTAATATTGCTAAAAACCCTAAAAAATTAAGATTTAAATCTTTAGAAGCTGCCCAACTTCCTCGTGTTTTAGATGATGTTGACTTTGCTGTTATAAATACTAATTTTGTTATTGAAACTGGTTTATCCCCTGAGAAAGATGCTTTATTACTTGAAGGAAAAGATTCTCCATATGCTAATATTGTTGCTGTTAGAAATGATGATTTAAACAAACCTGAAATAAAAAAATTAATGGCTGCTTTACAAAGTGAAAAAGTTAAAAAATTTATTGAGAAAAAATATAATGGTGCTGTTGTTACTGCATTCTAAGATAGGAGGAACTTTTTATGAAAAAAATATTATCACTACTAATATTAACTATTCTTAGTTCTCAGCTTTTATTTGCAAATATTGTCTTAAAAGTAGGAGCTAGTCCTGTACCACATGCTGAGGTATTAGAAAATATTAAACCTTTACTTAAAGAAAAAGGAATTGATCTTAAAATAGTTGAGTTTAATGAATATGTTACTCCTAATCTTGCTCTTGCTAATAAAGATCTAGATGCTAATTTTTTCCAACATATACCTTATTTAGAAAAATTTAAAAGAGAAAGAAATTTAAAACTTTCTCAAGTTGGAGATGTTTTAATCGGTCCAATAGCTCTTTATTCCAAGAAACATAAATCTTTAGACGAACTTAATAAAAAAGACACTATTGCTATACCTAATGATCCATCTAATGGAGGAAGAGCATTAATCCTTTTACATAACAAGGGAATTATTACTTTAGCTGATCCTACTAATCTTTTTGCCACAGAATTTGATATTATTAAAAACCCTAAAAAATTAAAATTTAAATCTTTAGAAGCACCTCAACTTCCTCGTGTTTTAGATGACGTTGACTTTGCTGTTATAAATAGCAATTATGCTATTCAAGGAGGCTTATCTCCAGTTAAAGATGCACTGCTTAGAGAAGATAAAAATTCTCCTTATGTTAATGTTGTTGCTGTTAGACAAGGAGATGAACAAAATGAAACTGTTTTAGAATTAGTTAACGCTCTTAGAAGTCAAAAATCAAAAGATTTCATTCTAAAAAAATATCAAGGATCTATAATTCCAACTTTTTAAAACAAATTAAAAGACCTTAACTTTAAAAAGTTAAGGTCTTTTTTAATTCATTTGTAAATTGCATCTTATAATTTAAGTTGTTTATTTTACTAATAGGCATTATCCCCATAAGAGAATTAGTTATAAATATTTCATCTCCAGTTAATAAAAATTCTTTATCCATATTTTCTTCGTAAACTTCTATCCCTAATTTTTTGAGAGAATCAATTATTTTTTGTCTAATAATTCCGTTTAAAATCCCACTTTCTAATTTTGGAGTATATATTTTTTTATTTTTCACTACAAATATATTGCTTGTAGAGCATTCTCCTATTTGACCTTTTGTATTTAAAAATATAACTTCATTATATCCATTTTCTTTAACTCTCTTTAACTCTCTAAGATTTTCTAAATAATTCAAGGTTTTATGATATACTATTTTAGAAGTTTCATTTTTCAATATATCAGAAAAAGTTAATTTAAATCCATCCTTATACATCTTTTGGGTATAGTTTATTTCTCGTATAGAAAAAATCATACTGCTCATATTATTATCTTTTAAAACACTTACTCTTAAAGCAAAATTTTCATTAGGAAATTTATTTATTTCTTTTCTTATTTTTTCCTGAAATTCTTCAAAATCTATATACAGATTTATATCTAATTCCTTACTGGAATTCTTCATCCTATCAAAATGTTCCAACAAATAAATAGGTTCATTATTTATAACTTTTATAGTTTCAAATAGTCCATATCCATATAATAAACCTTCATTAATTTTCATTATTTCCCCTCCAAATTAATGCTTCTTTAAGTGCTTTTCCTTTTAAAAGACTTTCTTCATATTCTAATTCACTATCAGAATCCCAAATTATTCCTCCCCCTACTTGATAATAAGCTTTAGATTTCTTACATAATATACTTCTTATGGCTATATTAAAATCCATATTTTTATTAAAACTTATATAACCTATATTCCCAGTATATATATTTCTTGTTTTTTCTTCTAGTTCACCTATAAGTTTCATAGCACTTATCTTGGGAGCTCCTGTAATAGATCCTCCTGGAAAAGTTCCCTTGATAATTTCTTTAATAGAAAAACCTGACCTTAATTTTCCTGAAACATTCGCAACTTGCTGAAAAACTGTAGCATATTCTTCTATATGAAAAAGTTCTTCAACTTTTACACTTCCACTTTCACAAATTTTTCCTATATCATTTCTTTCTAAATCTATAATCATTAATAATTCAGCTTGATCTTTTTCACTATTTTCAAGAATTTTTCTATTTTTTATATCTTCTGTTTTATTTTGTCCTCTAGCAATAGTTCCTTTTATAGGCCTTGTATCTATATTATCTCCCCTAACTCTGACAAATCTTTCTGGAGAAGATGATACTATCTGATAATCTTTATAATCTAAATAAGCAGCAAATGGAGATTTATTTGTTTTAGAAAGCCTATTATACAAAGTAAATGGAGACTTATTTAAATTACAGTTAAATCTTTGAGTAAAGTTTATTTGATAAACATTTCCATTTTCTATATTGTTTTTCACACATGAAATAGCATCTAGATACTTATCTTTTGATATTTCATTTTGTATTTTTACATCTGTATTATAAAAACTATCCTTTATTTCAGAAGGATTTAATATTTTATCTTCTATCTTTTTAATTCTTTCCTCAACATTTTCTAAAAATTCATGAGAAATTAAATAGATTTTTTCTTCTTTATTATCTATTAAAATAACTTCATTATAATAACTAAAATACATATCATAAATATTTAAATCATCCTCTTGATTAATATCTAATTTTTCAACTTCACCATAAAAATCATATGCAAAATATCCAATTGCTCCACCGATAAATGGCATTTTTTTCCCCTCTTCTATCTTATATTTTTCCATATATTCTACCAAAGTATCTAATGGGCCTTTCTTTTCAATTTGCCATTTTTTATCTTTATATATTTCAACTTTAGTCCCTTTACTTCTAATTCTAAAAAATGGATTACTTGCTATTATTGAATATCTTCCTAAATTTTTATCTAATTTTTGACTCTCTAAAAGAACCGGAAGCTCATCTTGTAAAAAATTATTAAAAATTTCTTTGACATCACTTTTTAATTTATATTCTCTTATATTCAAAATATTATTCCCCCTCAAAAAAATTATTTAACATTTCTAATCCATATTCTGTTAGCAAAGCTTCTGGATGAAATTGAATTCCTTCTATTAAATATTTTTTATGCTTTATTCCCATAATGACATTATCTTCTGTTTTCGCTGTTATTATAAAATCCTTTGGTAAGGAAGATTCTTCAACTACTAAAGAATGGTATCTAGTTACATTTAGAGGAGATTTTAAATGTTTAAAAACTCCCAATCCATCATGATTAACTTTAGAAATTTTTCCATGAACTGGCTCTTTTCCTTTTACTATTTTTCCTCCAAATGCTTCTGCTATTGACTGATGCCCTAAACAAATACCTATAATCGGAATTTTTCCTTTAAATTTATTAATTACTTTTAAAGTTATTCCTGCTGATTTGGGATTCCCTGGACCTGGAGATAACAGTATCCCTTCAGGATTTAGATTTTGTATTTCTTCTAAACTTATTTCATCATTTCTTTTTACCATTATCTGTTTATTTAATATCTCCAAATACTGAACTAAATTATATGTAAATGAATCATAATTATCTATTATTAATATCATATATCCTCTCCTTACTAAATCACATTAGTAATAGTTTATCATAAACTAAATTTATTTCAATAAAAGTTTTTATTCTATTTATTTTTCATTTGGACTTTTCTTTTTAAATACTATATAATTATATAATGTAGTAATTATATTTTTTGATTAGTTTAGGAGGATTAAATGTTTAAAATAGATAATAAAAAATGTATTGGATGTGCCCTTTGTATAGATGACTGCTTTGTAAAAGATATCATTTTTGTTGAAGAGAAAGCTTTTATTAAAAATAATGATTGTATAAAGTGTGGACATTGTATAGCTATTTGTCCAACTAATGCTATTTACACAGATGAATATGATATGAATGAAGTTATTGATTATGATAAAGTTTCTTTTAATATTAAACCTGAAAATTTATTAAATTTTATAAAATTTAGAAGAACAATTAGAAAATTTAAAGATAAAAAAGTAGAAAATGAAAAATTAATAAAAATAATTGAAGCAGGAAGATATACTCCCACAGCAAGTAATTCTCAAGATGTTTCTTATATTATTATTCAAGAAAAAATAAATGAACTAAAAAAATTAGTATTAGAATCATTAAATGATTTAGCTAAAGAAATTTTAAAAAATCCAAAAAATGAATTAGATATAAAGTATGCTAAAACTTGGAAACTTATGTATAGAATATTCCAGAGAAATCCCAATAAGCAAGATAATCTTTTCTTTTTCTCTAAAAATATTATAATCATAACCTCTCCTAACGAATTAAATGCTGGTCTCGCATCAACCAATATGGAACTTATGTGTAATTCTTTAGGTTTAGGATCTCTATATAGTGGATTTTTTATATTAGCTTGTAAAAATAATGATCAAATCAGAAAATTTCTAAATTTAAATAAAAATGAAAAAATAATAAATTGTATGGTTATTGGATATCCAGATGTAAAATATTTAAGAACTGTACCTAGGAAAAAATCTAATATTACATGGTTATAAAAAAAGAAGAGACTAGTCTCTTCTTTTTTTATAAAGTATGTTTTCCTTGATATAAAATTCTATTTAGTTGATCAGTTATTGTTACTCTTATAGTTTTTCCCTTAATATTATCTACAGTCATTGAATTATCTATTCTGTTTTTTCCATTTCTTGCACTTCTTCCAAACTCAGTATCATAAACTTTTTCAACTTTACCTGCATTATTTAATATTTCTAATTTCCTAGATAATTTTAAACTAGCATTTCCTTTTGAAACTAAATCACATCCCATAATGACATTATCTTCATCAGCTAATTTTACAGTAAAATTACTTAAACTCCCTTTTACTATTTGTTCGCCATAAGTACCATAAATACTAATACCAATTTCAGCTAACATTTTAAGCTGAACACCGATGCCTGTACTTTCTTCTATATTAGTTTCAACCTTCTTAATTTCTCCTTCTTTCTCTTTAAAAACAATATAACTCTTATATTCACCTGGTTCCATATTAGGACTAGGCTTAACTCTAAATCTAACAATTTGTCTTCCACCTGGTTTGATTGAAACCATTTTAGGATATAGTTTAATATTCTTATTTAAATTATATTTTCCATATCCCTCTGGAGCCTCTAAAAAAGTTGAAACTCTCATAGGTTCTGCAGTATTATTCATAAGTATTACTTCATTAGTTGCTATTTTGTCTAGACTAACCTCAAATCTTGTTGGGGCTACACTAAAGTTAAACGCTAAAAGTTGAATAGACATCAACATTCCTGCAAATAACATTATCATTTTTTTCATACACATCACTCCATTTCTGTTAATATTTTATTATATTGTTCATACTTTAAATCCCTATTAAATTTCTTAAACATTCCTACTATATTATCTCTAAGCCTTGGAACTTTAGTTTCACCTGTTCCTAACTCTAATCCATTTTCAAATTTAGCTACATCCAATATCATTCCAGATTTATCATAAATAACTAATTCTCCATCTTTCAAACCTTTTTTATATTCTATAGTTGTTTTTAAATCTCCATTTCTATAAAACATCATCCATTTACCTTCTCTCCTGTTATTTATATAATTTCCATCTAATAATAATGTTCCACCATCTGAATATATCCTAATAGGTCCATTTACCTTTCCTAATCTAAAATTAGTTTCAGCTTTTAAATTTCCACTATTATAGAAAAAAGTTCCTTCCTTTTCTAGAAGTCCATTTTTATAATTCACTGTAGCCTTCAAACTTCCATCTTTATTATATTGAACTACTTTTCCTGCAAGCAACCCATCTTTTAAATTTTCATATCCTGCTATTGCTTTATTCGGATAAAAATATGACCAATGTCCATGAGGTCTATCATAATTATATTTCATAATAGCTTTAGTTATCCCTGTTTTATATTTCAAATACCAAACTCCATGTTTTATTCCCTGAACATATCTTCCTTCATATAAAAAAGCTTCTTTATCTATTTTAACTATACCTTTAAAATAGCCATCTTTTATTCCACTTTTATATATTTCTACTATATTTTTCCCCTTTAATGTTCCTGTATAAGGAGATTTTTCATTTTTTATATAAACTATCCCGCTTTTCAATAATTTTTTATCTATGTTTTCTATTCTTTCTCTTGAGAAAATTTCAAAAGAAAAAACTAACATTAGACTAAATAAAATAAATAATTTTTTCAATTTAATTCTCTCCTTTAAAAGTTATTTAATATATTTGTTATATCTTCTGTTTCTTCTTTATCTTCTGTTACTTCTGATTGATTTTCTTCGTCACTATCATCTACTTCTATTATTGTATCTAAGCCTTCAAAATATCCTCCCTCCTCATCACTTTCTAATTTAACTATCACTGGTATTTCTTCTTGAGTAAATTTAATTCTTTCATCACCTAAATAATTAAATTTAATTATATATTCTCCTGGAACTACATCTTCAAAGAAAAATAAGCCATCATATTCTGGATCTATTTCTTTATATGTTTTCCCATCTTTTAATAAAGAAATATTGGTCATACTTATAATACGCATAAATTTTCTATCATTTATTTTTTCTCCCATCCAAAGATTTCCACTGACCATAGAAACCGGAGCTATTGGAATATCTATCTTAACACCTTCAGAAGCTTTTGTTACAATTGTTACTTTATCTCTTACACTTTTTAACATTGGATCAATTGTTCTTCTATTTAAAGAAAGTTCATGAATTTTATTAGGTAATACTCCATCTATAAAATATTTTCCTTTTTCATTTGTAAAAATTGTATCCCCATCTAAAGATACACCAACTTTCTCTAACAAACGTTCTCCTTCATCATATTTTTCATTACTATTTGAATCTAAATAAACTTTTCCAAATACCCAAGATTTATCAATATCTACATTTTTAACGTCTCTTCTTATATCTGACAAATCTATAATTTTATCAAGCTTCAATCCTACTTTTCTACTTCCTTTATCATCTATATAAATAGGTGTTTCCACACTAACATGATCATCAAAATACAATGTGAAATCAAGAGAACTATAAAATTTTTCTTCATCAGAATAATTTGCTGATAAACTAACATCATAAAATAATTCAGTTTTAGGTATCTGTAATTTTCTTGTATAAGCTCTAAAACTATAATCTGACTCTAAATCTTTTGTAAAATCTTTAGCCTTAAATTCTGCTTTCAATATAAAACTTACATTTTTTACTCCGTGATAACTAACTTCTGGACTATAAACCATAAAGGAACCTTCATCATTTTCTACTTTTTTTAATCTTATTCCAAATGTCGTTTGATAAAATCTTCTATTCTCAACATCTAAAAAATATTCATGTTCTTTTCTAGATTCTTCATTATTTTTTAATGTGTAACCAATTTCTACAGAATTATTATTAAAATCTTTATTTGCTGATATACGGTAATAATCCGATATATTTTCTTGATCTTTTATTGATTTTCCATATTTCTCGTTTTCAAATCTTAAATTAACGTCATCAATATTATGATTAATAGTCAATTCATAACTATCACTTTTAGTTTTATTTTCATAATAATTTGTAAAATTGGTTATTGTTTTATCTCTTCCTTGACCTGTTTTAAATATTAAATTATTCTTTAATATCCTATATTTTTTACTGCCTGAAGATTTTAAATCATACGCCCCTATTCCAGCAGTAAGTGAATCATTTAAACCATATCTAACTTCTGCATACTTTTGATCATCTTTTTGTTTTTCTGTTCTTCCTATTTGAACTGTGTAATCAATTTTCCCCTCATTTAATAGCCTTCTATCTCCTGCTATATAAACTTTTCTATTTTCTATTTTACCATCTCTATAGTATATCTTTAAATTATATTCCCCTCTAGATGCCCTATCTTTTATCTTAAATTCAAATTCTTCTTTATTAGGTCTTAGATAATCAACTAAAGCCTGTCCTTGATAAAGCTCTATAATATCAGCATTTTTAGCCTTACCTTTAATCTTTATATAACCATCTTCATCTGATTTAGTCATATAAGTATTATCATCACCAAAATATACACCTCTTAAATCACCGCTTACATCTACAAACCCTGGAAGTTCCATATTAAAATTTCCTAATATTAAACTTTTCTTTTTAAAAACATTATGATAAGTCAATCTATATATATCTAATTCTTTTTTTGGTGTTATATCTTGCTTTACATAAAAATCTCCATACAACAATTGATTAGCATATTCAAAATCAAAATTGTCTTCATTTTTTTCAATATCATTTTTATAATAATTTAATTTTAAAAGACCTGGTGTAAAAAGTTTTCCCTTAGATAAATAATCGATATTTACTTCTGTCTCTTCTTGTGATTGATCAAATCTCATTCTATTTATTTTGCTTTTTTCTCTTTCTTCTATTGGTAATTCAAACAAAGGATTTAATGTTATACTAAGTTCTGAAGAATTATATGTTGGATCTTTTATATTTAGTTTTTTTAGTTTTTCTATACCTACAAATATATCTTCATTATCTACAAAATACTCTTTTTTAGAAAAAGTTGTTTTAAAATTTTTACCTGCTATTTCACCTGAAACTAAACCTGTTTTAGTATTCACTTCCACATTATAAAGCTCTAAAAAATAAAACAAAGATTTTATTCCTACGTAAACTCTATCATTTTCGTAATCATACTTCACCATAAAAAAATCATCCATTTTTCTTCTTGCTCTAATTTCCACATAAGCTTCTTCATAATTTTTATAGTCTCCTGTAAAAGAATAGGAAACATTAAAAATTATAGTAAAAATAACTATCATTTTTATTCTATTTAAATTTTTATTCAATCTTCCCATATTCTCTCCCATTTAAAATAAGACTATTTTATTTAAATCTAAACTTAACATAAAAACTTCCCTTGTATTTACCTACAGGAGTATTTTTATGAGTTTGGACTTCCCCTATTACTCTAATTTTACTATGAGAATCCCACGTACTATAATTATATAATTCATCTGTTAAATTTACCTGTAATCTATTTCCATTTGAATTTTCAATATATGTAAATTCTGGCATTTCGTAAGTGCTTCTATCATTATAAAAATAAACATCTACATCTACATCTGCTCTAGAAGACTGCCCTGCTATAACTTGGCCAAAATCCATTTTGCCACTAACATTAACATTCACTTTTGGAATAACATTAGTTTGGTAATATAAATATGCAATATCAATTGTTTTATTTTTTTGATTATAAAAAGGGACATCATATTTTAATCTCATTCTTCCTATCCAATCTGTATAAGTTCTATTACCTCCATTTCCTGGAGGATATGCCCACTCATAACCTGAATAAGTTCCTAAAATTTTAATTTTTAGTTTATTTGAATTATCTGGAAATTCTATAACATCACCTACATTTACTTCTCTTCCATTAACATAATACCTAAAATCATAAATTTTACCAACTGGTATATTTAAAAAATCTACATGATCTCTATCAGGTAATGATTCTATTCTTATATTTTTTATTTTATTTTTCCATTTTTGCTTTAGTTCTATTTCTATTGCTTCATTTTCCTTTAATTTTCTTCTTGAAGCTCCTGTTATGACATCTTCCATTACGCCAATTTCTGTAGTTGCTGAAAGTATCCTATCGTAATCATTCCCCCAAAATTTCTGAGAATAAGTTAATGTATATATTAATAAAGAGAATATTAAAACTACAGTTTTTTTCATAATTATCTATCCACCTTTTTATCAATATCGTATATTTTATCCAGTCTATTATAACCTACCACTAATAATTTTTCATGAATTATTGGAATATATGATAATTCCTTATATATAAGTTGAACTATTTTATCAAAAATCTTATCTCTTTTTGATTTATCCTTTTCTTCCATAGCAATTTTTAAAAATGGATCAATAGCATTATATAAATCTATATCTTTTATATCATTTAACAAAATATTTCTGATATTTAATAAAATATAATCATCCTTATAAACCATATTATAAAGGGCTACATCATAATCTCCATTTTTAATTTTCATAGAATAAGAATCTATATTATGAGGCAATATATTTACTTTAATTCCATATAACTTAAATTGTTCTTTTATAATTTTTGCCATATCTAACATATTATTTAATATCATTAAGTTTATTTCATTTTTTATATTACTTTTCTTTATTTCAGATTTTATTAATTTTTTATTAAAATTATTTTCTGTTTTAGATAAAGATGCTTTAAATAAACTTTTTGGAAAATATGTTTCTGCCATATTGTCTTTTGTCCCTGTTACTAATTTTGAAATTTCTTCTCTATTTATAATTTTTTCAATCAATTTTCTATTTTTTCTTGTATAGATATCTTTATTTTTATTTCCAAACCTAATAACAGCACTTTCCATCAAATTATTCTTTCTAACTAAAACATCATCTGGAATTATACCTTCTTCCCTTGCCTCGTTATATGCATTTTCACTTACATCAAAAGCTACATCACTTCCTTCATCAAATAAAGAAGTCATTTTTTTCTTATCATTAATTTCATGAGTAAATCTTATTTTTTTTACTATAGATTTCCCTTTAAAATATTTAAAATATCTTTTTAAAACAACTTGTCCATTATTAAAAACAATAGGATAGAATCTCCCACTTCCTGTAATTCCTTTTTTGGTTTTCTTTACTATAGAACCAGATACATATGTTAACTTTTCTAAAAACATAGTGTCTTCTTCTTCTAATTTCATTATTAGCTTTTTACTGTCTATGATTTTTATATTTCTTATTTCCTCAAAAGTATCTTTTAAAGCTCCTTTTTCAGAAAATCTTTCAAAAGTAAATTTAACGTCAGTTGAAGATAGCTCCTCTCCATTGTGAAATAATACCCCCTCCTTTAATTCTATAAATAGAGTCCTTTCATCCTTCCATTTATAATCTTTAACTAAATAAGGAACTACTTTACCATCTTCTATATTAAATAACGTATCATAAATTAACTTTACTGCTCTTTCTGAATATTGATCTCTCATTTTTATAGGATCTAAAGTTTGAATCTTAATACTTTGAATAATATTAAGTTCATTCTTTACTTCATTTTCGTTTCTAACTTCCTCCATAAAAATGCTTTCTATATTAGAGTCTTCTCCTAAAGATATTATGTTTGATATAAGAAATACTATGAATAATAAATATTTCTTCAAAATTTCACCTCTTCTTTTAATAAATTATTATTTTATAGCAGAATAAAATTCCTCAGCCAAATCAACTGCTTCTTTATTTTCTTCATAAATTTTTTCAAATAACTTATGGTTTTTAACAAAGCATTCCACTATTTCAGAAGAAAAACTTTTACCTGATTCTGATTTTATTATTTCCACTGCTTCACTATGAGTCAAACTTTTCTTGTATGCTTTTTCCTGTCTCAAAGCATCATACATATCAGCAACACCTACCAAAGCTGCTTCTAAAGGAATATCATTTCCTTTTAATTTAAGAGGATAACCTTTTCCATTCCATTTTTCATGATGAAATCTAACTATATTCTCTGCTATTTTTCCTAGTTTTAAATTTTTAACTATTTCAAAACCTGAATTAACATGCCCTTTTACTATATTAAATTCTTCTGATGTTAATTTCCCTGGTTTTTTTAAGACATCAGCAGGAATAGTAACTTTCCCAATATCATGCACCGTTGCATATTTTCTTATCTCGTCTATTTCTTCTTTTGTAAATTTTCCTATATCCCTTGCTAAAACTTCTGAATAAAGGCCTAGTCTTTTAGTATGTTCCCCCGTATCTTCATCATTTAGTTTATTTGCCATCTCTAAAGTCTTTACTAGCATATAACTTAATTCTTCGGCTCTTTTTCTATTTCTTTCTGAAATAATTAAAACTATTATTAAGATTATTATAAATATTAATACAGGTATACCTATTTTAGCCATTAATTTATAATTTCTAGCAACTAAAATATTTTTTGTTAAAGAATCATCATAAATAGTTTTATCTACATCAAAACTTTCTACAATCATTCTTACTAATTGAGATAATTCTGGCTGATCTTTGTCGATAGCTACACTTACATTTAAAGTGTCATTTAAAATTCCAGCTATTTTAACTTTATCTTCTATAAAATTATTAGAAATAATCCCATTTATAGAACCAAAGTAACCTACTAAACACTCTCCTTTTTTATCAAGAAGTCTTTCTAATCCTTCTTGATATGTAGCAACTTCTATTATTTCAGGATTTTTAACTCTACTTTCTATATATTCTCTAATATTCGTATCTTTTCTAACTATTATTTTTTTGTTATCTAAATCAGCTATATTTTCTATAAAACCATCTCTACTTCTATTGGCTATAGTAATTTTACTTTCATAATAAGGTTTAGTAAATATATAACTTTTTAAATTTTTGCTATTTCTAACAAGAATAGGCTTTATATCTCCATTATTCTCACTAAAAACAAGGGGTATCTCAAGTACTCTTTCTATCTCTTTAATAACTTTTATAGTTATTCCTTTATAACTCTTTTTATAAGAATAATAGAAAGGTATCATATATTTATCTTCTGGTAATTTTACTTTTATTTCATTAAATTTATTTTTTACTATTGAATAATTTGGTGTATCTTTTAAAATATACTTATAATATTTTGTTCTTTCAGTACTAATTATTTTTTCTATTTCTTCATTTTTTAAATTATCAATTTTTAATTTTATTTTGTTATAAACATTTTCTTTATCTTTATCAATAGCTATACATTCTTTATAGTTAATCTTATCAATAATTCTTGTAATTTTATTATCATCATAATAATTAAGCCAATCTTTAATTATTAAAGCTTCTATCTCTCCTTTATCAAGAGCTTCTAATCCCTTTTCTCTATTTTTAACTGAATTTTCTATGAAATTTATATTTTTAAATCTAGTTTTAATTTCTTTTAAACCTTGACTCCCTTTTATATATCCAACATTTAAATTATTTAAATCATCCATTGTTTTTACAAAGGAATCCTTTCTCGTTAAAACTGCAACTGTATACCTAATTGGAGTTTCAATATAATAATGTTCATTATCATTTTTATCTTCAAAAGTTCTAACAATAACTGAACTTTCTTTACTAACTCTACTGTGATTATTATAAAAACTATCGTCTACTTTATAAATAACTTTATCTGAAATTCCATCTAAAAAATAAGTATATACTCCCTCGTATTTACCTATTTCTAAATTCTTATAAAGATACATATCAGTAGTTTTTAAAGGTATATTTACTTTTATTGCATCCTCACCAAAGGAAAAACTAAATAAACACATCATTAAACCTAATATTATTTTCTTCATATATCCTCCATTTTTATGTAATTATTAATTATACCTTACTTTTACCACAGCAAAACCTTCATAATATCCTGGATTATCAACTACTCTATCAATACTTCCTATTATATTATCTCTTACTTCTCCATTATTTATATATAAATATCCATCATTTGAACTTTGCAATCTTAAATTAACTCTTTGTTTTTTAGAATTATCAGCTTGATTTATTAATTCTATATATCCTTCATTAGAAATATTATTTCTATCAAAAAATTTAACTAACACCCATCTTCCTGCTTCCCCTTCAATTTCGATATTACTTGTTGCTTCTATATTAGTTGCTCCAGGCATACAATCCCCAAAGTGCATAGGGGTAACTTCGACACTTAAATCTTTTATAATTTCTAGTTCTACCTCTATTTCAACTTGTCCTTCTTTTACAGATTTTCCTTGTATAAAAGAAAATAATAATATATATACGGTCATAAAAAAAACAAATTTTTGTTTCATTTTTTCCTCCTAACTATCTTTTTCCCTTAGTTTTATTGTACCTTAATTCGATTAAAAAAACAATAAACAAGTAAAAAATAATAAAAAAAAAGTGGCTTAAGCCACTTTTTTTTTATTATTTTTTTATTCTTTCAACATAAGAATGATTTCTTGTGTCTATTTTTATCCATTCCCCTTGTTCAACAAATAAAGGTACTTGAATTTCAAATCCTGTTGCTAATTTTGCTGGTTTAAGAGCTTTTCCTGTAGTATCTCCTCTTAATCCTGGTTCAGTATATTCTATTTGTCTTTCAACAAATGTAGGTAACTCTACACTTACTGGAGTTTCTTCATAATATTGAATTTGAACTTCCATTTCTTCTTCTAAATAATTAATTGCATCTCCTAAATCTTCTGCAGATAATTCAATTTGATCCCAAGTTTCTGGATTAGAGAAAATATAGTTAGTTCCATCAGAATAAGAATATACAGCATTAACTCTTTCTAGTCTTATATCATCCATTTTTTCATCAGCTTTTATAGCTGTATCCACTATATTTCCAGCTAATAAGTTTTTCATTTTTAATTTCATAACCGCTGCATTTCTTCCTGATTTATTATACTCAGCTTTTAATACGATGAATGGATCTTTACCTATTCTTATTGTAGACCCTTGTCTTAATTCTTGTGCTACTTTCATTAATTGTCCCCCTTTAAAATCCTTTTATATATGTTTTTAATTTTTCTACTAAATTACATTCTTTAGTTAAAAAAGTACTATACTTTTTACAAATTTTTTCTATAGTAGAAAAATTATGGAATAAAGCTGAATAGTTTTCATTTCCTAACTTTAAAGAATTCTCATTTCTATCATTATAGTCTCTTAAGAGTTTTTTATATTTTTCAAAAATATTTTTTTCTTCATGAGATAGTAAAATACTTTCTTCTAATCTTGCTATAAAAGCATTTAATTTATCCATGTGGACTTGATCTTCTTGTAAATATATGTGCCATAAAAAAGGTTTCCCTAATATCAAAGCTCTAACTATAGAATCTTCTCCTCTTGTAAAATTAAAATCTGAGGCAGAAATAATCTCTTCATATTCCTCTTGAGATAAAAATTCCATATTCTTTAGAATTATTTTACCATATTTCATAAAATTTCCAAAATTTTCTAAAAGATTTTCATCTAAAACTTTAAGAATACTTTTTTGTGTTTTTTCACCCATAAGTAATAAAACTGTATCTTTTTCCATCCTATTTAACTCTATTAATAAATTTTTAAAATTTTTTTCATAAGAAAAAATAGTCCCCACTAGCTTTTTATCAAAAAATATTTTTGGCAAATATTTTTCTAATATTTTATCTTTATGTATTTCACCATATTCTTTTCTTTTTATAAAAGTTTCATCTAATATAATTCCACCACTTTTATTAGTAAAGCCTGGCATATAAAAAATCTTTTTTAAATTCTTAGAATCTATTAATGATTCTTGCAAATGAAAACCTTCAATCCATTTTTCGCCTGAAAGATATTCAAGATTTATCCAAAGTTTTGACTTTTCTTTAGCTATATCTATATAATCTTTTAAGATATTACAACCAAAAGCCTCTATTATTATATCAGAAACTCCATACTTTTTTAAATTTTTTTTTAAAAAATTTTCTTTAATATATATAAGGTTACCTACCTCTTGATAATCCTTGTCTTTTGTTTTTGGATTAACTTTTAACAACTCCTCTAATTTGTTTAAAATTATTCTTATCCTAACTTGAGGATAAACTCTTTTTAATTCTTTAGATAATCTATATACAACTCCTATATCTCCATAATTGTCAATAATTTCACAAAATATATCAATACTTCTAGGTATCATACTTACACCTCTTTTATTTTAATTCATTTCTTTTTTTATAAGAAATCATTGCTTTATGCATCCATCTTTTGGTAAAAATCATAGCCCTTCCAACAGCAACCAAATCAAGCAAATCATTTTCTATTAAATAACTAACTTGTTCTTCTTTTTTTATATTTCTTACCCCTATAACAGGAATATTTATATTTTTTCTTATCTGAACACCCATATAAATAACCCAATCTAATGGAAACTCTTCTGGGAAATTATCTATCTTTGCTTTTTGCCTAAATCTTTCTTCAGGAATCCCTGTAGAAACATGAATTAAATCTATTCCTAAATTTTCAAGATATTTTGCTATTTGTATGCCATCTTCAAGAGAAGGTTCATTCCCTCCCATTCTATATCCTAAAATAAAATCTTCATCAAATAATTCTCTAGTTCTTTCTATTAAGTTCTTATTAAAATACATTCTTTTTTCAAAACTTCCACCATATTTATCAATTCTTGTATTATATATTCTTGAATTTAATTGACTTAACAAATAAGTATGAGCTCCATGAATTTCTATTCCATCAAACCCTGCTTCCTTTGCTCTTCTAAAAGCAACTATAAATTTTTCTAAAATTTCATCTAAAATTATTTCTGGAACTAAAGAAAAATCTTTCTTAAAGCCAGCATGGTGAATTTGTATTAACATTGGAACTTTATATTTTTTACCAATAGCCGATACTTTTTTCAACCCTTCAATAAAACTATCATTCCATATTCCAAGTTGATTATCCCTTAATTTACCATCTTCTGCCACACAAGTAGCTTCAACAATAATCATGCCTACTTTATCTCTAGCAATATCCTCATACCAATTTAAAAGTTTTTCTGTAACTTTTCCATCAGTTCCAATCATTGAAAATCTAACTAAAGGGGGAAGAATAATTCTATTTTTCACTTCTATATTTTTTATTTTTAATGGCGTCAATATATTTTTCATTTTTTTCCTTATCTCAAATCTAATTTATTTTTTAACAAGGTATATAATAACATTATATTTATACAACATCAAGATTTTTTTAATATATTATTTATTATTAGCTTTCAAAGTTTTAATTTACTAAAATTTGTGATATAATACCCTGAATATAATAAAACTATTAGGAGGAATATTAATTAATGATTTCAACAAGCAATCTTACTATGAGATTTCCAGATAAAAAACTTTTTGAAGATGTAAACATCAAATTTACACCTGGAAATTGTTACGGACTTATTGGTGCTAATGGTGCTGGTAAATCTACTTTTGTTAAAATATTATCTGGTGAAATATCACCAACTGAGGGAGACGTTATTTTAGATAAAAATAAAAGAATGGCTGTTCTTTCTCAAAATCACTTCGCTTTTGAAGAAGCTAAAGTTTTAGATGTCGTTCTTATGGGACATAAAAAACTTTGGAATATAATAGAAGAAAAAAATGCTATTTATGCAAAGGAAGAATTCACAGATGAAGACGGTATGAGAGCTGCCGATCTTGAAGGAGAATTTGCAGAATTAAATGGATGGGATGCTGAACCTGAAGCTGCCATGCTACTTACTGGTCTTGGTATCAAAGCTAAATACCATGATTTACTAATGAAAGAATTAGACGAAGGAATGAAAGTAAAAATATTACTTGCTCAAGCTCTATTTGGAAATCCTGATGTTCTATTACTTGATGAGCCTACAAATGGACTTGATATCAAAGCTGTTGCATGGTTAGAAAATTTTCTTATGAATTTAAATGATACTACTGTAATTGTCGTATCACATGACAGACATTTTTTAAATAAAGTTTGTACTCATATAGCTGATATTGATTATGGTAAAATTAAAATGTTCGTAGGAAACTATGATTTCTGGTATGAATCAAGTCAACTAATGCTTGGTCTTATTTCTAATAAAAACAAAAAATTAGAACAAAAAAGACAAGAATTACAAGAATTTATAGCTAGATTCAGTGCCAATGCTGCCAAATCAAAACAAGCAACTTCAAGAAAAAAACAACTTGAAAAACTACAACTTGAAGATATGCAAGTTTCAAATAGAAAATATCCATTTATTGAATTTAAATCTAACAGAGAAGCTGGAAATAATATGCTAAAAGTTGAAAATATTTCTAAATCTATAAATGGGGTTAAAATATTTGAAAACTTATCATTTACAATAAACACTAAAGATAAAGTTATTTTTATTTGTGATAATGATATTCTAAAAACAACTCTTCTTTCTGTTTTAGCAGGAGATATTGAACCTGATTCAGGTACTATTACTTGGGGAGTTACTGTCACTCCAGCTTATATGCCAAAAGATAATTCTGAATTTTTTGAAGGAGCTAATGAAAACTTAGTTGATTGGTTAAGACCTTATTCTCCTGATCAACATGATTCATTTGTTAGAGGATTTTTAGGAAGAATGTTATTTACTGGAGAGGAAACTCAAAAGAAAGCAGCTGTTTTATCGGGAGGAGAAAAAGTTAGATGTATGTTATCAAAAATGATGATGTCTGGAGCTAATGCTTTATTATTTGATAATCCTACAGACCATTTAGATCTTGAATCTATTACATCTCTTAATAAAGCTCTTACTAAATTTAACGGAACTGTACTTTTCTCAGCTCATGACCATGAATTTATACAAACTGTAGCTAATAGAATTATTGAAATTTTACCAGACGGAACTATCATTGATAAATTAATGGATTATGATGATTATATCCAAATGAAAATAGATCAAGAAAATCAAAATTAAATATTTATATTCAAATGAATGGAGGTATTCAAATGAAAAAAGTGTATGTTTTGTTAGCTGAAGGATTTGAAATTTTAGAAGCTATGGCTCCTATTGATATTATGAGAAGAGCTGGAATAAAAGTAGTTACATTATCTATCAATAAGACTCTTGATGTTAATTCAGCACAAGGAGTTATGGTAAAAGCAGACGAATTATTTAAAGATTACAAAGATGCAGATGGAATCTTTTTACCTGGAGGATATTCTGGATATGAAAATCTTTATAAATCAGATGATGCTATGAAATTAACTAAATATTATTTGGATAATAATAAACTAGTTGCTGCTATTTGTGGAGCTCCTTCATCTTTAGCTAGAAGAAGAATGATTGATAACAGAAATATTACTCTGCACTTTGGTTGCTATGACCTTGTTAGAGAATTTTGTAATATAATTAATAAACCTATCGTCTTAGATAAAAATTTATTAACTGCTAGTGGTTCTGGTTATTCACAAGAACTTGGATTTGAAATTTTAAAATATTTAACACCTGATAAAATTTCAGAAGTTAAAAATGGAATGACACTTAAATAAATATTAAAAAAGAGCTTAGATGACTAAGCTCTTTTTTTTGTTAATAAAACAACATTTTTGCATTTGAAAAATTCATGTATATTTCTTTTCCTATTTTATCTTTAAGTATTATTATTTCATTAAAATTATCTACCTTAACTATCTCAAATTTATCATATAGCTTAATTCCATTATCTTTTAAATAATTTAACAATTTTATATTGTCTAAGACTCTTTTTAATTTAAATTTATCTCCCTCTTTTAATTTTAAAATAGAATTATTTGAAAAATTTTCTACTTCACCTTTTTCATTTGGTATTGGACTTCCATGGCAACAAAATTTAGGTTTCCCTAAAAAATTATATAATTTATCTGTAACTATATCACTACTAACATGTTGAAGTTTTTCAGCCTCCATATGAACCTGTGACCAATCTAATTTTAAATATTCAGATAAAAAGACCTCCCAAATATGATGTACTCTAACTAATCTTATTGATTTTTCTTTTCCATTCTCTGTTAATTTTACTCCTTTATAAGGAACATACTCCACAAAAAAATTATCAGCCAATTTTTTCACCATTTCTAAAACACTTTGAACAGTATATTTCATTTTAGAAGCTATATCACTAATTTTAACATATTCTTTTTTATTTTCATTAGATAATTCATATATTATCCTAAGATAATTTTCTTCTGTTATATTCATTAATTCCCCCTATAAACAATAAAGCTAATAAAAACACTATCATATTCACACTAGCCACTGCGCCTGATATTATTATATCATACTTAAAAGCTATTCCATAGCCTACTAAACTGTTAATTAATCCTATAAAAATTGAAAAGATAATCGTCTTTTTTAAATTTTTTGTAAATAATAAACTTGTTATACTTGGTCCAATTATTAAACTAATAACTAAAATAACCCCAACAATGTTAAATGCAGACACTGCAGTTAATGAAATTAAACTTATAAATAAATAATGAACTAATAAAACTGAAACACCTGAAGTTTTAGCAAAAATAATATCAAAAGAAATTACTTTTAATTCTTTATAAAAAATTATTATAAATACTGCTATAACAACTGCAATAACTAACATTATATATAACGCCAAAGGTCCTAAATCTATATTATTTATAGTTAATCTTTTAAAAATAATAAACTCTAGTTTCCCAAATAAAGCTGAATTAATACTTATCTGAGAATTTTTTAATTTTCTATCTATTATAAGTACCCCTAAACTAAATAGAAGAGGAAAAATTAATCCCGTTGCAGCTCCTTTTTCTATCTTTTTATCAGATAAAACTTCAATTAAATAAACTGTCAATACACAAACAGCTGAAGCTCCTATAATAAGAAAAGGAGAATTTATATCTCTAATAATTAAATAAGCTAAAACAACTCCTATTAAAGCTGTATGACTTATCGCATCCATAAGCATCGCCATTTTTCTTAAAGAAATAAATACACCTATTAAAGAACAAGAAAAAGAAGTTATTATTAATATCATTAAAATTTCAAAATTCATTTTATTTCACCTTCTTTAAAAATATAGAAATTATTGCAATCAAACTTACTACAACAACAATTATTGGTCCTATAGATAAATCTGAATTTTTAAAACTTATAAAAGTTCCAACAAATCCTGCTAACCCTCCAAATAAACCAGATAAAACTAAATTTTTATAAAAAGAATTGCTCCATTGCCTGGCAGCTATTCCTGGAGCTATTAATATTGATGTCATTAATATCACACCTACAAATCTAATCCCCATCATTATCACTATTACTGTTAAAAGTATTATTAAGTTATCTAAAAATTCACATGAAAAACCTAAACTTTTATAAAATTCTTTATCAAATATAAATAATTTAATTTCTTTTCTAAATAAAACTACTATTAATATAATAGTAATTGAAATAATTGAAATAATTTGTATATCTGAAGACAAAATAGTTGCTACTTCTCCAAAAATAAATTTTTCCAAACCTGCTTGATTTGAATTTCCTGTATTTTGAATTATAGATAATAAAACTTGACCTAAACCAAAAAAACCAGATAAGACTAGAGCTAAAGCTGAATCATACTTTATTTTTGAATATTTTTTTATAATTTTTATTATTACTAAGGAAATAATTGAAAAAAAACCTGCTCCAATCAATAATAATTCTATATTTTTAGTTTTTATAATCATAAAAGAAAGCATTACTCCTGGAAAACTAGCATGAGCTAAAGCGTTTCCTATTAAAGCTTCTTTTCTTAAAGTTATTATGCTTCCAAGAATTCCTGAAATAATTCCTATTAAAGTAGTTCCTATCATAATTACAATTAATACATAATTATTCAAAATTAATTTTCCCATTTTTTCTCCTATTAATAATCTCTATAAAAAGTCTTCTTTATATTTTCTTTATTAAAAACATCTGCTATTTCTCCTTTAGCTATTATCTTTCTATTAATCATAACTAAATAATCAAAATATTCTTTAACTGTTTCTAAATTATGATGAACCACTAAAACAGTTTTGTTTTTTTCTTTTAAAGTCTTTAAAATTTTTATAATAGCTTTTTCTGTTTTTATATCAACCCCCTGAAAAGGTTCATCCATAAAATAAATTTCAGCTTTTTGCATAAGAGCTCTCGCTATAAAAACTCTTTGTTTCTCTCCCCCTGATAATTGAGAAATCTGTCTATTTAAATATTTTTCCATACCAACTTTTTTTAACATTAAAATAGCCATTTCTTTTTCTTTCTTTTTAGGTCTTTTAAATAAACCTAGCCTTCCATAAGATCCCATTATTACCACATCTAAAACTGTAGTAGGAAAATCCCAATCTACTGTATCCCTTTGAGGAATATAAGCTATCTTTTTTAAATATTCTTTATAATATTCTCCTTGAAATTTTATATCACCTGAACTATTTTTTACTATATCAAGTATACCTTTTATAAAAGTTGATTTTCCACCTCCATTTGGGCCGATAATTCCTATTAATTTTCCTTTTGGAATATTTATATTAATATTGGATAATATTTTTTTTTCATCATATGAAATTGTTAAATTTTTTATACTAATAGCTGATTTCATTAAGCCTCCTTAAATTAATCCTTTAACAATAGTATCTATATTTTTTTTATAATATTTTATATATGTATCTGCTCCACTTTCTTTATCTCCTAAAGAACCAACATATAATTTTCCACCTATTTCTACATTCCAATTATTTTTTTTACTTCCTTCAATAATTATATCTAATATGTTTTGAGAAGTAGAGTTTTCCAAAAATATAGTTCTTATTTTATTTTCTTTTAAATATAATATCAATTTATTAATTTTACTTACCCCTACTTCACTTTCAGAAGAAATTCCTTTTACATAATTTGTTTTAAAACAATAATCTTTTGCAAAATAGTTAAAAGCTCTATGAGAAGTAACTAATATTTTTTTTGAATTCTCTACCTTATCTAATTGTTCTTTAGCATATTTATCTAACTCATTTAACTTCTCTATATATTTATCTTTTGATTGCTCATAATATTTTTTATTTGTTTTATCTATCTGAATAAATCTTTTTTCTAAAATATTAGCTGCATTTTTCCATAACTTTATACTTAAAAATATATGAGGATCATATTCACCGCTTTCCATTAATATTAGATCTTTCTTATCTATTTTATCTCCAACTACTAGAATCTTATTCCTATCTAAATTTTTAAGACATTGTTCCATTTTACCTTCTAAATAAAGTCCATTAATAATTAACAAATCTCCTTCCATTATATTTTTGGTATCACTTAATTTAGGTTGGTAAGAATGTGGACTTACCCCTGGATTCATAAGTACTTTTAAATTAATTTTATTTCCTCCTATTTCTTTAGCTAAGTCTCCTAACATAGTTGTAGTAACAACTATACTTATTTTTTCTCTTGAATTTTCATTACTTTTTACTTCTTTCCCACATCCTAAAATTAAAATCATTAAGATAATTATTCCTATCTTCTTAAATTTTTTTTTCATCATCTCACCTTCCTCATAAGTTTAAGGCAACCCTTAAACTTATATTAACGTATGTGTGTTTCGGTAATTAGTATATTCCTTAAAGGAATAAAAATCAAGTATTTATTTCCTTAATGAATATTCTACCGAACATATTTTGAATTTTTCACCATCTATTAAACTCCAAAATTTCTTAATTAAAATCCTCTCAATAGAACAATAAATTTTTTTTATTGTTAGCTTTTAAATTATATTAAAAAATGGTATCATAAGAGAACTAAATTTTAACTAAACTTATAATAAAAGGAGCATTTATGAATATAAAATTAAGAAAAGTAGTAATTATTGGAGCTGGTCATGTAGGTTCTCATGTAGGATTCTCTTTTGCAACACAAGGAGCATGTGAAGAATTAATTTATATTGATATTAACAAAAATAAAGCTATTGCTCAAGCTGAAGATACTGAAGATGCTATAGTTTATTTACCTCATCATATAAACATAAAATCAGGAAATTATTCCGATATAGATGACGCTGAAATAATTGTTATATCCGCTGGCCCTTTGCCAAATATGAATCAGACTAGAATGGATACCTTAAAAGATACTATCGAATGTATTAAACCCATTATTAAAGGAATTCACGATTCTAAATTTAATGGAATTATCATTAATATTTCAAACCCTGCAGATGTTATAACTCATTATTTACAGAAAAAATTAAATTATCCTTCTCAAAAAATAATTTCAACAAGCACTACTCTTGATTCTGCTAGATTAAGAAAAGTTCTAGCTAGAAAATTAAATATTGATCAAAAATCTATATATGCCTATGTCATGGGGGAGCATGGAGAAAGTCAAATGGTTCCTTGGTCTTGTGCCTCTATTTTTGGAAAAAATTTATATGATTTAATGAAAGAACACCCTAAAATTTATGGACATCTTAATTTAGAAGAAATCGCTAGCGAAGCTAAACTTGGAGGATGGATAGTTCTAAAAGGAAAAGGTTCTACTGAATTTGGTATAGGCACTTCTTGTGTAGAAATTGCTAAAACTATCTTTGCCAATGAAAGAAAAGTTTGTATGGTTTCTACTTTACTAAATGGTGAATATGGACAAAAAAATGTTTATGCTAGTGTTCCGACTATTATTGGAAAAGATGGAGTTGTGAATATTATTGAACTACCTCTAAATGAAGAAGAATTAATAAAATTTAATAACTCTTGTGAAATAATAAAAGATAATTTGCTTTTAAGTCTTAAATATTAAAATAAAAAAACCTCCAAAATTTATAATGGAGGTTTTTATTCATTTTATTCCTTTACTTGTTTTATTATATCTATAACTGTTCCATCTCTATATTCTACAATACCAACTATTTCATCTAAATATTGTGTACTTTCAGGTTTTCCTGTTAATTGTTCTATTTCTTCTTTCAACTCTTTTATTTTTTTTGTTTTTATTCCAGAACTATTTAAAATTTCTTGAATATCTTTTCTTCTTGGATTTACACAAATTCCTCTTTCTGTTACTAAAACATCTACTGTCTCTCCTGGAGTAACTACTGTAGTTACTTTGTCTGTCACTATTGGTATTCTTTTTCTCATGGAAGGAGCAACTACAACTGTTAATTTTGATCCTGCTGCTGTATCTGGAGCACCACCTTGAGCACCCATTATCATTCCTGTTGAACCTGTTAATGAGTTAATATTAAAGTCTATATCTATCTCTGTTGCTGACAATATCATAATATCTAATTGATGAGCTATACAAGCTTTATTATGAGGATTAGCATACATTGAAGCTGACATTTCTATATGATTAGAATTTTTTCCTAAAGATTCTATCACTGATGTATCAAAACTTTGAGTATCAAATAATGCTTCAAAATAGCCTTCCTCTAAAAATTCAACTAAATATCCTGTTGCTCCTCCTGAAGCAAAAGATCCTTTTATCTCATTCTTTTTCATATACTCTTTTAAAAATCTACATACTGCAAGAGATGAACCTCCCGATCCAGCCTGAAAAGAAAATCCATTTTTTATAACTCCTGATGCTATTAAAACTTCTGATGCTTTTTCTGCTATTAACAATTCTTGTGGATTTTTTGTTATTCTAGTTGCTCCTGTAGCTATTTGTTCTGGATTTCCAATCTCTTCAACTTCAACTATATAATCAATATCCGTCATTGATATTGATATATTTTTTAACGGAAAAGGTACCAAATTATCTGTTATTGCTACAACTTTATCTGCAAATTTCACATCTACCATTGGATAACCCATAGATCCAAATGCTGATTTTCCTTCATAACCATTCATATTTCCTAAATTATCACATGTTGGAGCTGCGACAAAAGCAATATCTATTTTAATTTCTCCAGCTTCAATTGCTCTTGCTCTTCCACCATGAGTCCTAAATATAACAGGTTTTCCTAAAATATTATTTTTTGAGATCTCTTTTGCTATTGTTCCTCTTAAACCAGAAGTATTTATTCCTGTGATAACTCCTGATTTTATATGCTTTATTATTGGTTCATGAGCCTTGGTTAAAGATGATGCCACTAAATTTATATTCTTTATTCCTAATTTATTTATTTCATCCAAAACCATATTTAAAACATAATCACCATTTCTTAAATGATGATGAAAAGAAATTGTCATTCCATCTTTAAGATTACAGTTTTCTATTGCTTCTTTTAAATTGTTAACTAATTTTTGAGTTCCTGGCTTATAAAATCCTTTATTTACAGCATATTTTTTTCCTTGAGGTTGCACTGAAAAAGGTCCTTTGTAAGGTTTAACTTCCCCATATCCTTCTATATATTTAGGTAATTCTCTATTTACTTTATTTTTTATAATTTCCACTTTATTCATCTCCCTTATTTAATAACTCCTGATGCTTTTGCAAGTCTTACAACTTTCTGAGCTTTTGAAATAACTGGTATATCTATCATTTTCCCATTCACTTGAATTACGCCACCATTTTCTATATCTGCTTCTTCCGCAGCTTTAACAATTACTAAAGATTTGGCTATTTCTTCTTCTGTTGGTGTAAAAATATTATGAATTATTTTTATTTGAGATGGATGTATACAAGATTTACCCGAAAACCCCATATTTATAGAACTCTTGACTTCCTCTTTAAATCCTTCTATATCTGCAAGATGTGCCCAAACAGTATCTATAGCATCTATTCCTGCCATAGCTGCTGCCATAACTACCATACTTCTTGCTACAAATATCTCTTTTCCTTCTTTAGTTCTTTCTGCTCCTAATGTTCTTGTAAAGTCTTCTGCTCCAAATGACATTGTAACCACTCTATCTGAAGCTTTTGCTATTTCATAAGCGTTTTTTATTGCTGTTGGGGTTTCTAATGAAGCTTGAATTTTACATGATCCTACTTTTATTCCATGTTCTTTTTCTACTTCGGTTAACAAAATATCTAATTCTTTTATTTGTTCTGGAGTATCTGTCATAGCAAGTCTCATATTTCTAAGACCTGCAGGAACTAAAACTCGTACATCTTTTTCTCCAAATTCTGTATATAGTGGGTTTATCCTAGCAAATATTTCAGTTTCTCCATAATCTATAGTTTTTAGAGCCTCTGCGAATAAATCTCTAGCTGCATCTTTTTCTGAATATTTAATTGCATCTTCTAAATCAAAAATTACACAATCTGAACCATAAAGATGAGCCATTGTTAACATTTTAGGATTGTTTGCTGGAGAAAATAACATAGTTCTTCTTGATCTCTTTGGTTGTTTTGTAATCTTACCCATTACTTATCATCTCCTTTTAATTCTTGTGCTCTATGCAAAGCAGTTCTAGTTCTAGCTTTTATTACAAAATCTAGAGCTCCAAAATCTTGAACTTTTATCTTCGCATTCTTTATATTTTCTTCTTCTAAAACCTCTCTTACAGATTTATCCATTAATTTTCCAAACATTTTTTTTAATTTAGATTCTATCTCAACTTGAATTCCCTTACAGTCTAAATCCACAGTAACTAAAACATCAGAACTTTTTTCATTTCCACAAATACCTATCATAATTTATATCTCCTTTAATTTAAATAATTATATTTTATCCAAATATATTTAATAATACTCCTGCTGCAACTGCTGAACCTATTACTCCTGCAACATTTGGTCCCATTGCATGCATTAATAAAAAGTTTGCTGGGTTCTCTTCTTGACCAACTTTTTGTACTACTCTTGCTG